>CAMAUH010000070.1 GCA_945861365.1 Candidatus Kuenenia stuttgartensis | reverse complement strand
TCGCCGAGCTTCCTGACCGCCGCGTGGTTCCCCGAGCAGTTCTGGGATGGCCGTGCGCGCACCAACTTCATCGACCCGGACACCGGACTCACCACGATCCCGACCGGCGGTGCGCTGGAGAACCAGGCGCTAGGACCGATCCTCGCGGGCAATGAGATGGCGCACGATGCGCGCACGTTCGCCGAGGCGACTACCAAGCTCTCCGGCGTGAAGCCGATGGCGCTCGCGACCAATCTGCCGGCTGACATGGCGGCCGCGATCGCCGGTGGCACGACCTACCAGCAGCTGTTCGCGGCGGCCTTTGGCACCCCGGACATCACCGCTGGCCGCATCGCGTTCGCGATCGCGACCTATGAGCGCTCCCTGGTGCCGAACCAGACTCCGTACGACCTGTTCATCGCCGGCAACCCCACCGCGCTGACTCCTCAGCAGCAGAACGGCCTGAACGTGTTCAACGGCCCCGGCCGCTGCAACCTGTGCCACACTCCGGGCCTGTTCAGCGACCGCCAGTTCCGCAACCTCGGCCTGCAGCCGATCGCGCGGGACAACGGCCGCCAGGCGGTGACCGGCCTCGTCACCGATGGTGGCAAGTTCAAGGTGCCGAGCCTGCGCAACGTCGGGCTGCGCACGAGCTTCATGCACAACGGCCAGTTCACCTCGGTCGGGCAGGTGGTCGGCTTCTACATCGGTGGTGGCGGTCCGAACCTGCAGAACAAGGATCCGCTCCTGCTGCCGCTGAACGGTCCGCCCCCTGGTGGTGTGCCGCCGCAGGCCGCCAACGACCTGATCAACTTCGTGCAGAACGCGTTGACCGACCCGCGCGTCGCCAACGGCACCGGGCCGTTCACCCGCCCGACGCTGCGCAGCCAGCTGCTGCCGCCGATCGGCATCCAGTACGGCATCGGTTCGGCCGGCACCGGCGGTCGCATCCCGAACCACCTCGCCGGAGTTCCGGCCAACATCGGCAACGTCGACTTCAAGCTCGGCATCGGCAACGCCCGTGGTGGCGCTGCGGCGACCCTCGTGGTCGGGCTGGCGCCGACGGCCAGCGTGCTGGCGGGCGTCAACCTGAACGTCGCGCTGAACGGCAACGAACTCCTGGTGCCGGTCCTGCTCGGTGGCGCGGCGGGTGCCGCGGGTGCTGGCTATGGGACCGTGCGCGTGGCCCTGCCGAACGTGCCGAGCCTCGCTGGCATCACGCTCTACACGCAGTGGTTCGTGTGGGATACCGGAGTCGTGGCGGGTGCTGCGACCACGCGCGGCGCGGAAGTCCGGTTGTTCTGACGCGAGCGCGGTGTGCTGATGACGAACGGGCCGCGGCACCTCGGGTGCAGCGGCCCGTTTGGCTGTGCAGGGCCGTGGTCGGAGCGGCGATCGAGTGGATCGCGCAGCACCTGGGAGTGCGAGCGCTGCTGAGGTTCTGCGCCGTGCTGGCGTCGGCGTCGCTAGCTGAGTTCGAACGCGCTGCGGTAGCGCGCGTGCTGCTGCAGGTGCTCGACGAGCCCGCACAGGTCACGATCGTGCGCCAGCGTGGCGCTGTCGCCGATCACGGTCAGGTGCCGGCGTGCGCGCGTGAGCGCCACGTTGAGCCGCCGCAGTTCGGCGAGGAAGCCGACTTCGCCTTGTTCGTTGCTGCGCACCAAGGACACGACGACCGCCTCCTTCTCGCGGCCCTGCAGGCCGTCGACGGTGCCGATCTCGAGCTCGGGTTCGCCGCCGAGCCGCGTGCGCAGTAGCTGCACCTGCGCGTTGTAGGGCGTGATCACCGCGATCGCCGCCGCCGGAACGTTGGCATCCCGCAGCGCCTGCACGATCTTCACGACGAGATCGGCTTCGCCCGGGTTGCTCTTGCTGCCTTCGTCGTCGCCCTCGCTCTCCTCGTGGCCGCAGCCGGCCGTGTCGACATAGCAGAGCGGTTCGCTGGTCCACTCGGTGGTGGCGACGTCCGGCAGGTCGGTCAACAGGTGGGCGCGCACGGCCGGAGCCGCTTGCAGCTTGCCGTCGTAGAGGCGGTGCGACGACCAGCCCATGATGCGCTCGTGCATGCGGTACTGCACCGTCAGCATGCGACCGAGCGTGGTGCCGTGCGGCGACTCCATCAAGCGCTCGAACAGCGTGCGCGCCAACCCGCCGGCGGCGGCGGCCTCCGACTGGATCGTCGGCGGCAACTGGCGATGGTCCCCGGCGAGCACCGTGCGCTTGCCGCGCGGCAAGGCGATCCAGCAGCCGGCTTCCAGTGCCTGGGCCGCTTCGTCGATGACCACGCGTTCGAACGGGCGCTCGAACAGCAGTTCGTTGGCGGCGCCCGTCGTCGTCGCCAGCACGACATCGGCGCCGTCGACCAGCCCTTTCGTGATGGCGCTCTCGAGCTGCCGCAGTTCGGCGCGCAGCGAGCGCACTTCGTTGCGGGCGGCGAACCGATCGGCGCGCGACTTCGCGCGGTGCACCTTGCGCAGCCCCTGGTCCACCTCGCGCTTCACGTCGCGCAGTAGCTTCTGCTCGGGGGCGTCGGCGACCAGCGAGGCCAGGGACACGTCGCGCACGGCGGCATTGACGCGCGCGGGGTGGCCGAGCCGCACGATGCGCAGACCGGCGCGCAGCAGCCGTTCGGCGAGGTTGTCGACGGCGACGTTGGACGGCGCGCAGGCGAGGATGCGTTCGCCGCGGGCTGTGCATTGGCGGATCAACTCGACGACGGCGGTGGTCTTGCCGGTGCCGGGTGGGCCATGGATCAGGGCCACGTGCTCGGCGCGCAGTGCATTGGCGACCGCTTCGCGTTGCGAGGGATCGAGCGTCGCGTCGAACCAGCGGATCGCGTCGGTCGCCGGACCCGGCGCGAACACCGGGTCGCGCTCGCCGAACATCACGTCGAGGAAGCGCGCCGCGTCCCCCTTCACTTCCCGCGTCAGTTCGCGCAGGGCTCCGTCGAGGCGGCGGAAGGTGACGTCGGTGACCATCTGGTCGAGGCGCACGAGGCCCGGCAGGTCGACATCCTCGTCGTCGAGCGCCACGGTGACCTGGTCGCCGCGGGCGCGCACGAATACGCCGGTGCACAGCGGCTTCTCGTCGCGATTCGCGCGCACGGCGATGACGTCGCCCGGGCCGAAGCGGTGGGCGGGCAGACCGTCGCCGCGGCTCGGCCGCAGGATCGCGTGCAGACGGCCGCCGAAGCCCGGCTCCAGGTCGACGACTTCGAGGCGCAGCAGCGTGGTGCCGCGCGCTTGCAGTTGGGCGTCGCTGCGCGCACGCAGCAAGCGTTCGGCTTCGGCGATCTCCGCCTGGCGTTCGAGCTGCAGCAGGCGCAGGTGTTCGTTGGCGAAGTGGCGGCGGTCCATCGGAGTCAGGGTGTGGGACCGCTCGGGCGCGATCAGCCGATCTTCTCGCTGATCGTCTTCGCCTGCAGGAACTGCAGCAGGTAGTCCGGGCCGCCGGCCTTGCTGTCGGTGCCCGACATGTTGAAGCCGCCGAACGGGTGCGCGCCGACCAGCGCGCCGGTGCACTTGCGGTTGATGTAGAAGTTGCCGACGTGGAACTGGCGGCGGCACTGTTCCTTCTTCGCTTCGTCCTTGGTGAACACCGACCCGGTCAGGCCGTACTCGGTGTTGTTGGCGACGGCGAGCCCTTCGGCGAAGTCCTTCACTTTGATGATCGCCAGCACCGGCCCGAAGATCTCCTCCTGCGCGATCTTCGCCGTCGGTGACACGTCGGCGAACACGGTCGGCACGACGTAGTGCCCGGTCTTCGGGCCTTCCTTGCCGCCGACCAGCAGCTTGCCTTCCTTCTTGCCGGCCTCGATGTACTCGAGCGTCTTCTTCTTCGCCGCGGCGTCGACCATCGGGCCGAACGCGTTGGTGCGCTCGCTCGGGTGGCCGAGCTTGATCGCCTCGACCTTCGGCACGATGCGCTTGACGAACTCGTCGTAGACGCTCGCGTGCACGATGGCGCGGCTGCATGCCGAGCACTTCTGGCCCTGGTAGCCGAACGCCGATGCGACGACGGCGTCGACCGCCTTCTCGAGGTCGCAGTCGGCGTCGACGAGGATGCTGTCCTTGCCGCCCATCTCGGCGACGAGGCGCTTCATCCAGATCTGGCCCTTCTGCGTCTTCGCCGACTGCTCGAAGATCCACAGGCCGACGTCGCGCGAACCGGTGAACGAGATGAAGCGCGTCAGCTTGTGCTGCACGAGCGCGCCGCCGACTTCACTGCCGGGGCCGGTGATGAAGTTCAGCACCTGCTTCGGCAGGCCGCAGTCGTACATCAGCTGCACGAAGTGCGCGGCGACCGCGGGCGACTGGCTCGCCGGCTTGACGACGACGGTGTTGCCGGCGACGAGCGCCGCGACTGCCATGCCCGCCATGATCGCGAGCGGGAAGTTCCACGGCGGGATGACCGCACCCACGCCGAGCGGGATGTAGATCATCTGGTTCTTCTCGCCGGCGACCGGCACGACCGGCTGCGGGGCGGCCATGCGCAGCATCTGGCCGGCGTAGTACTCGAGGAAGTCGATCGCCTCGGCGGTGTCGGCGTCGGCTTCCGCCCACGACTTGCCGACCTCGTGGCACAGCAGCGCCGAGAACTCGTGCTTGCGCTCGCGCAGCTTCTGGGCGGCGGCGAAGACGATGCGCACACGTTCCTTGACGTCGGTCGCGGCCCACGCTGGGAACGCCGCGTGCGCCTTCTCGACCGCGAGGTTCGCTTCGGCCGCGGTCAGCTTCTGGTACTTGCCGACGAGGCGCGTCGTCTCGCCCGGATCGAACACTTCGAACGTCGTCTTGCCGCGCACCTCCTCGCCATCGATCCAGCACGGCCAGGTGCGGCCGAGCACGTTCTTCTGCACGTGCTGCAGCGCCTGCGTGAAGGCCTGCTGGTTCTCGGGGCGGGTGAAGTCGGTGAACGGTTCGTTGCGGAATTCGGGCAGCTGCACGGCGTGCGTCCTTGCGATGCGATGGGGAAGAACCGCCCAGGATGCGGAGCGCCCGGCCAGGGTGCAAGCCGACAGCTTCGGCGGCGGCGTTCCGCAAAAGGACGAAGACCCGCCGGGAGGTGGCCGGCGGGTCTTCGTGGGATCAGGGAGAGCGGTCGGGAGGCTTGCGGGAGATTCGGGGAGGGGCTTTGGCGGGAGTGGTCGGGGAGCAGGGAGCGGGGGCTCCGTTCGCGATCAGGAGGCCTGCCACTTGTGGCGCTGGACGGTCTCACCGAAGCGCGAGCTGTCGTCGCGGTTGAAGAGGCGCACCTTGCCGCCGCAGTGCACGCAGAAGCTGTGGTTGACGCTCATCAGGAAGGGCACGTACGTCTGGCAGGCCTCGCACCACTTCGACTCCGTGTAGAACTCGGTGTTGCTCGTCTGCGGAGCGGCGTGGTTGCGGCGGGCGTTGGTCACACCGACAAGGAGCACCCGACTTGCCAAGCGTGGGCGAATCCGAGGCTCGCCTGCGACGCTGCGATGCCAACGCGTGCAGGACGTCATCGCTGGGCTGGTCAGCTGCCGCAGCCACTGGCGCCGACCGTCGCGGCGCTGCGACGGCCCGAGCTGGCTACCGCGAGCGGCCGGTGGTTCGTCACGATGGCAACGCACGATCGGACCTTGGTCGCGCGGCGGCGACCGTCGCGCCGGGACGACGCCTGCAGGAGGCGTTCGGCCCGCTGCTCGCGAAACTCCAGCAGGTGGTCAGCGCGAAGTGATCGCCGCTTCGATCTCGCCGCGCACGCGTGGATCCGGCTCGACGACGAGCGCCTGCGGCAGTGCCGCGTGCCGCGGTTCGATGCGGCCGATCGCCCAAGCGGCGTGGCCGCGAACGGTGGGGTCCGCATCCTTCAGCGCGGTCACCAGCGCCGGCAGCGCCTGGTCGTCGCCGCGATTGCCGAGCACGATCGCCGCGTTGCGCCGCAGGCCAGCCCGCGTCGCGCGGCGCATCGCGGTGCCGACGAATTCGCTCTGGTAGCGCGCTTCGTCCATCGCCAGGACGTCGAGCAGGGTCCAGGTCTGCACGACGGCGTGCGGCTGTAGTTCCGGCGGTCGCGCCAAGCCCACGAGGTTCGCACGCGCGCTGCGCCTGGTGAACGGGCAGACCTCGATGCAGATGTCGCAGCCGAACAACCATTCCCCCTGCGCCTTGCGCAGTTCCGGCGCCACGAAGCCGCGTTGCTCGATCGTCGTGTAGCTGATGCAGCGGCGGGCATCGATCTGGAACGGCGCCGTGATCGCCTGGCTCGGGCAGGCCTGCAGGCAGGCCGTGCACGTGCCGCACGAGCCGGGGGCCGGTGGGTCCGGCGGGAGTTCCTCGCCGGTCAGCAACTCGGCGAGTTGCAGCCAAGGACCGTGGGTGGGGGAGATGACCATCGCACTCTTCGCCAGGAAGCCGATGCCCGACTGGACGGCCAGCGCGCGTTCCAGGACCGGAACGGCGTCGGTGCCGCCGTTCATGGATCCGTAGGGCAGGCCGGCGGTCTCGAGGCGCGTGCGCAGCGCGAACACCCGTTCACGCAGCCAGCGGTGGTAGTCGCGGCCAACCGCGTAACGCGCGATGCGGCCACCGCCTGGCAGCTCGCCGGGCGGGCCGCCGTAGTCGACGGCGAGCGAGATGGACGACCTGACGCCGTCGCGCCAGGACGAGGGGTTGAGGATCCGCTCGCGATTGGCTTCGAGATACTGCATCTCGCCATGGCGGCCTGCCGCCAGCCATCGCAGGAAGTGGTCACCGTGCTCGCCGGGTTCGGCGGGACCGAACCGAACGAGATCGAAGCCGAGTTCGTGCGCGATCTCGCGGATCGAGTCGGGCGCAATGCGTGGAGCTGGCACTGTGGTGGGAGGAGACTCTGCGGTGCGGTGCGATGCTAGCTTGCGGGCCCAGGGTCGAGGCTCAAGCGATCGCTGGTTGCGGGTCGATGTCGTGTTGCCGATGCCATGGAACGTGTCGTTCTGCTCGGCGAGCAAGCCATGACCAACCAACCTGTCGCCGCCCTGCCGTCAGCCATCAACGACTACGTGCTGCCGGTTCCGCCGCGCCCGGCCGGTGAAGTGGTGGTCGTCGGCAACAGCTCGGATCCCCAAAGCTCGCTGCGGCGCGGTGGGCAGGTGGCGCGGGCCCTCGGCGACCACATCCTGGCGATTGCCGAGAGCCAGCAGCAGGTCCTCGCCGAGCTTCGGGATCGCCTGCAGCAGGTCGATGTGGCGATCGCCGATGCAACGCGCGCGCAGCTGAAGGGGGCGTTGCGCGAGGTGGTGCACGTCCTGGATTGGGTCGACTCGGTGCAGGCCGATCTGGCTGGTGTGGGGCGCCGCGCTGCTGCGGGCGCCGAACTGGTGGACGTTGCCGATGTCTGCGCGGTGGTCGCGGCCCAGGTTCGCGCGGAGCAGCGCCAGGTCGAAGTTTCCGGCGCCCCTGCCCGGGCTTGGTGGGGTGAGGCTGCCGCCTTGCACGAAGCCGTGCAGAAGGGCGTCGCGCTGGTCACCGAGCGCACCGGGGGGCTCGGGGTGCCGCGCATCACCATCGAAGAAAGTGACGGTGTGATCCGTGTTTGCATCACGAGCAGTGCGGATCCCGTGGACACCGTCGATGCGGCTACCGTGCAACGCTTCCGCTCCGCGGTAGAGCGCATCGGTGCCAAGGTGCGCCCCGATGCCATGGGGCCGGGCGGCAGTGGCCTGGTGATCGAGTTGGTGCGCGGCGACAGCTGACCGGCGGCGGCTGCCTTCGCACGGCACGACGGCAGAGTTCGGGGAACCAATCGGGGCGAGCGGCGTTACTTCCCAGGGACACTGGGCTATGGCAAGATGACTCGGCGCTTCGCCGAGCCGTAGCACGGTCGGCTCCCCCCCTCGGACCCATGCTGCACGTCTCGCACACCGCTATCGAGCCCGCTGTCTTGCGACAGCGACTGTTCGATCTTTGGGAGCGGACTGGCTGCGCTTCCTTGCGCGAGCTGGCACAGGGGCGCCCGCCGCACGCGGCGGCAGTGATGGCCACGGAACAGGACTACCTGGACTGGGTCAGCACATCCTTGATGGACTGCTTCAAGGACAGCGGCGACCCGACCGTGTTCGCCCTGCTGTTCGAGTTGAATCGCGGTGCGTTCCTGCACGCGATCCAAGGCCATCTGCGCCGCGCCTACCACCACGTCGACCCGCACGACGTGCTGCAGGAGGTGTTCCTCAACATCTACCGCTACCCGCATCGCTTCCTCGCCGACAAGGCTGACGCGTTCCGTGGTTGGGGTCACCGCATCGCGCGCAACACGCTGCTGAAGTTCCTGAAGAGCCAGTCGAAGATCGCGCGCTTCCAGGAGATCGACGACGAAGTGCTGCAACCGGAGGATCTGCGTACGCGCCGGCCCGACCGTGCGGCCATCGAGGCGGAGAGCGCTACCACGGTCGACAACGCCTACCTGCTCTACCTGCAGCTCTACCTGTTGCACTTCGGCAAGTTGTCCGCGAAGGAGCAGCACGCGCTGACCATGGTCGAGGTCGACGGCGTTTCCTATCGCGACGCAGCGGCCGATCTGGGCATCCGGCTGGAGAACCTGAAGATGGTCATCTTCCGGGGGCGCCGCAAGATCTTCCGTGGCATGCAGCGCTCCCTCGGTGAGTTTGCTGCAGCGCAAACCAATGTAGTGGTCGCGGCCGCCGGTGCCAATCGTCGCAATTTTGATCGTTCTGCGGCTTCTGCCGCGACGATGCGTGACCGGCAGAAAGCTGGCGCCTAGTGGTGGCCCTGAATGTCCCCTTCTTCCTCCGGCGCTGAGCGAGGCCACGACCCCTGCCTGCAGATCCAGGTCGACCTTTCGGCGATGCTGGATGGCGAACTCGATGGTGCTGGCGTTCGTCGGGTGATGGTGCACTCGGATGTCTGCGGTGCCTGCAGGGAGTTCCTGGAAGGCATCCGGTCCAATGTCCGCCTGCATTGCACGCTGGCTGCGATCACCGCGGCGCCGGCGACGGAAACCGCGGCCAAGAGGTTGCGCGACCAGCTGGTCGCCAATCGCCGGAAGCTCGCCAGGGTCCTGTACGAATTGGGCCGCGGCTTCGTGCTGATGGGGCTCTCGCCCGACTTCTCTCGGGAAGTCGCCAAGGAGCCGGTGCCGGTGCCCGATGTCGCGATGCGCGGCCGCAACCTGCTGGACGAGGTCAAGCGTTCCACGGGGGGCGCCGTCGCCGACTGGGTTGCCGCCGACGAGTTGTTCGATGGTCGCCTGCGCAGCGCCGAAGAGAACTTGAGCAAGGGGCAGCGGCTGTTGACGGAGTGCCTTGCCCTCGAGTCCAGCATGCATGAGGCATGCATCTACCTCGGGCTGGTGCACCACGTGCGCGGCCATCGCGGTGCCGCCCGGCGACAGTTCCAGCAGGTGTTGGAGCAGTCGTCCGATCGGCTGATGCGCGGTTACGCGTTGTCGAACCTGGGCAACATCCATCTGGACGAAGGCGACTGCGATGGCGCAGTCCGGCTCCTGCTCGAGTTGGTGGAATCCGGCGTCCTTCCGGATCACCCCAAGATGAGCACCGCTCTGTTCAACCTGGCCATTGCCTACGGGATGAAGGGGGAGTTCGCCGACTGCTTGCACTGGTTCCAGCGCCTGCATTCCGAGCTTCCGCACAAGCGGAACCTGGTCGGGCGCGAATTGGCTCGCCGCAGCCAGTTCCTGCACCTGGTGCGGACCCACCCGGGTGCGACCGACCTGGCCAATGGCCTCGCATCGATGTTCCCGCACGCAGAGTTGGTCATGGCTGCCGTGCCCGGTCAGGCGGCCGGCTGACATGGGGGTTCACCCGCTGGCGCTTGCCATGTCCCGAGCTACACTCATTCATCTGCCCCGGACCTGAACCCATGGTTGCCACACTTCGCTTCTTGCTCGCTCTCGCCATCGCGGCCTTGCTCGCGATGCCGATCGTCAGTGGCGACGGTGGTGAGAACGGGGGGGGCACGGGCATCTGGATCCTGCCGCGTGCGACGTTCCTCGCTGGTGGCTGCAGCTCGACTCCGGTGGATCAAAAGGCGGTTCCGTCCTTGGCCGCCGACTTGGTCATGCAGGTCTCGACCGAATGCGGTTCTTGCACGGCATCGCTGGTCGACGACGTGTCGGGAGTCCCGGTTTCCCTGACGGTGGTCGGCAATCGGGTCCGGTTGCCTGCTTCGCTGCTGCAGGCGCTCGGCGCCAGTGCTGCGAAGGCAAGCCTGGTGATCCTGGACGCGCAGGGCTACGGCTACTCGATGTCGGTGTCGGTCTCGCCGGCGAGCGGCGTGCTCGTCAAGGTCTACTAAGGGCGGGGCGAATGGCGGGTTGGGCCCGCCTGCGTTGGAGCCGACGCCCGCAGCGGGCGCGGCTCAACGGCGATTAAGCGAGGTTGCGGGCCGGTTCATGCCTCTGTGATCGGCTTGCTCAATCGCTGCGCTGCAGCGCGCCGAGCCTTGCTGTCGCGAGCATGCGCTCCGGTTCGTTGGTGCACATGGCATCGAAGCCGAGCCTGGCGCCGCCGCACCAGCCGAGTTCGTGGTCGGTGGTGTAGGTGCACACGAGCATCCCGTCGGCATGGATGCGCGCCACGTCGGCGCGAGTGAGCGCATTCGCCTCCCAGTGCAGCATGCCGGCACCCAGTGCGCGAGCGGCCGCGAGGGCCGCAGCTGTCGGTTCCGTGAACCGGTCGTTCGGGCCGAGCGCGGCGATCGCGAGCCCCGGGGCCAGCCGTCGCGCCATGGTCAGGAACTCCCAGTCGAACGACTGCAGGATGCAGCGCGGCATGGCGTTGGTCCGCGCGATCGAATCGACGTAGGCGCTGGCGTCGCCGGCCTTGTGCTCGATCAGTGGTACGCAGGTCGGCAACATCGCTGCAAGCGCGGCGGCGAGGGTCGGTACCCGCTCGTTCGCGTGTCGCCCACCTTTCCACGCGCCGGCATCGAGGGTCAGCACCTCAGCGAGAGACATCTGCGCCACCAGCGCCCCGGGCCCTAGCCGCATCGCGGCATCGCTGGTGCGATCGAAGGTCTCATCGTGCACGCACACCAGGGCGCCGTCGCGCGTCGCCCGAACGTCGAACTCCTGCATCGGCACCCCGAGGCTGCGCGCCGCCAAGAACGCGGCCAGCGTGTTCTCCGGATGGCTGCCACTGGCGCCGCGGTGGGCGACGACCAGTGGTGCGGCGCGGGCTGTCGCGCGCAGTTGGTCGAACAGGGGGTGCGAACCCGTCGTCATGCGAGCAGGCTAATCGGACAGGTCCGCGTGCAGGTGGCGAGGAAACAGCGGTATCGCGGTCGCAAGGGATCCATAATCGCGCGCCATGTCGCCCGAGCTCTACCGTCTGGTTCACGTCGCGTGTGCGTTCCTGCTGTTCCTGTCCCTCGGTGCGCTGCTCGCCCACGAACCCGGCAAGGCGCCGCGGTGGAGCATGATGCTGCACGGCATCGCGTTGCTGGGCATGTTGGTCGCGGGCGTCGGGATGATGCACAAGAGCGAGCCGAAGCTGGAATGGCAGCCTTGGCTGTACGCGAAGGTGGGCGCCTGGGTGCTGCTCGGGGCGCTGCCGGTGCTGGTGAAGCGTAGCTTGCTGCCGCGCTTCGTCGCCTTCGTGCTGGTGCTGGGACTCGGCGTCGGCGCCGCCTGGCTCGGCCTCGTGGCGCAGAAGCCGTTCTGAGCGACGCTCCATGTTCACGCCGCCGGAAGTGCTGTTGCTGGGCCCGGGGCCTTCGCCGACCAGTCCCGCGGTGCAGCGGGCCCAGTCGATGCCGCTGATCGGGCATCTGGACCCGGCATTCACGCCGTTGCTGGACGCGGTCCAGCAGGGGCTGCGGGACCTGTTCGGTGTGCACCATGCGTTGACGTTGCCGTTGGCCGGCACCGGCACGGCTGGCATGGAGGCCATCGTCGCCAACCTCGTCGAGCCGGGCGACCGCGTCGTGGTCGGCGTGCACGGGGTGTTCGGCCAGCGGTTCGCGGAAGCGGTGCGGCGAGCCGGTGCGGAGGCCGTGGAAGTGCGGGCCGAGTTCGGCGCGCCGCTGTCGGTGGCCGCGATCGAGCAGGCGCTCGCCGCAGCGCCGACGCGCCTGTGTTGCGTCGTGCATGCCGAGACCAGCACCGGTGTGCTGACCGATCTCGCGCCGATCGCTGCGGCCGCCCACGCTGCTGCC
>CAMAUH010000069.1 GCA_945861365.1 Candidatus Kuenenia stuttgartensis | reverse complement strand
GGCCAGGTGGTCGTCGTGATCGGCGCGCCGCCGTGCGTCAGTGCCAGCGGCAGGATCATCGGCATCGCGCCGTGTCGCCGCCGCGTGGTGTTGGCGAGGTGCACCGAGTAGCGCAGCACCTGCCAGTGCAGTTCGCCGTCAGGGCTGCTCTTGTGCTCGATGACGAACAGGACCAGCTGCCGGCCGCCGAGCAGCTTCGCGGAGAATACGAGGTCGGCGTGGTGGTTGCGCAACCGCAAGCCGGCGACGCGGCCGTTCGCCGGTTGGAACGTGCGCCAGTCGATGCGCCGCGCCAGGCGCCGCGGCAGTACGTACTTCACCCATGCCGCGGCGCGCGACGGGTGACGGAACACGGAATGGAACAGGGTGTCGTGGGGGGATCGCATGCATGGGCCTCCCCTGAAAGGGACCGAGAGGCCCAACTTCCGACAGGATTTCTGCAGAATGCGCGGTTGTGTGGGGCTCGTGGGGGCTGGCGGTGGGGCACTGGCGTGACTTGGCCGCCTGTGCGCGGTCCGATGCGGCACCGCGAGGACCCGATGCCACGACGCACCAAGACCGCTCCACCTGCTTCCCCTTCTTCGCGAACGCGCCAGCCCGCGCAGAAGCGCACCGCCGCGCAAGGCAAGCTCGCGAAGCCGTTGCCGGGCGCCAAGACCGGCCGCGCCAGCGCGTTCGCGCCCGCCGAGGGCGATGCCCCGGTGCGCGCCTACATCGCGAGCCTGCCAGCAGCGCAGCGCGCGAGCGCGAAGCGCTTCGATGCGATCGTCGCGCAGGCGATCCCCGGCATCCGCCGCTGCATCAAGTGGGGCATGTCCTTCTACGGCACCGAGCGCGGCTGGTTCGTGTCGTGCGGCGGCTTCGCCGACCACGTGAAGATCACCTTCCTGCACGGCACCAAGCTGTCGCCCGTGCCGCCGGTCGGCACCGGCAAGTACACGCGCGGCGTCGACGTGGTGCGCGTACACCAACTCGCCGGCCATCCGCTGGTGCGCTGGCTTGCACAGGCGAAGGCGCTCCCGGGCCTCGGTGCCGGGCGCGCGCGGTGAACGCAGGTCGCGCCGAGCGATGGCCGCGGCCGCGGAACTGCCTTAGTCTCCGCCGCGAACCGTCGATGACATCGGCAACCCGAAGGCTGGTATGGGCAACCTGACCCCCGAACTCGCAGCGCTGCGCGACGAGACCCGCGATCTCGCGAAGAGCTACGGCCTCGACTTCTACGAAGTCATCTTCGAGCTCGTCGACCACGACGAACTCAACATGATCGCCAGTTATGGCGGCTTCCCGGTGCGCTATCCGCACTGGCGCTTCGGCATGGAGTACGAGCACCTGTCGAAGAGCTACGCGTGGGGGCTCAGCAAGATCTACGAGCTCGTCATCAACAACGACCCCTGCTACGCGTACCTGATGCGCAGCAACTCCATCACCGAGCAGAAGCTCGTGATGGCGCACGTCTACGGCCACTGCGACTTCTTCAAGAACAACGCGTGGTTCCGCCACACCTCGCGAAAGATGATGGACGTGCTGGCGAACCACGGCGCGCGCATCCGCCGCTACATGGATCGCGTCGGCCAGGAGCGCGTCGAGAACTTCATCGACGTCGTGCACTCGCTCGACAACCTGATCGATCCGTACTCGCCGTACATCGTGCGCGGCGGCGAAGCGCGCGCCGGCAACCAGAACGACGAATCGCCGGTGCGCGAAGTGCGCAAGATCGCGGCGAAGGACTACATGGACCGCTACATCAACCCGCCCGCGTTCCTGCAACGCGAGCGCGACAAGATGGCGGCCGAGGACAAGCAGACGCGGCGCTTTCCGGCCAAGCCCGCGCGCGACGTGCTGAAGTTCCTGCTCGACCACGCGCCGCTCGAGACGTGGGAACAGGACGTGCTCGCGATGCTGCGCGAAGAGGCCTACTACTTCGCGCCGCAGGGCATGACCAAGATCATGAACGAGGGCTGGGCGGTGTTCTGGCACAGCCAGCTGATGACCCGCCACCTGTGTGATGCCAGCGAGGTCGTGCAGTACTGCGACACGCACAGCGGCACGCTGGCGACGAGGCCGGGTCAGATCAATCCGTACAAGATGGGCGTCGAGCTGTACCGCCACATCGAGGAACGCTGGAACAAGGGGCGCTTCGGCGCGCGCTGGATGGCCTGCGACGATCCCGAGGTGCGCCGGCACTGGAACGAACCGACCGGGCAGGGGCGCCAGAAGGTGTTCGAGGTGCGCGGCATCTACAACGACATCACGTTCCTCGACGAGTTCGTCACGCCGGAGTTCGCCGAGGAGCAGAAGATGTTCGTCTACGGCCAGGACCCGCAGACCGGGCAGCTCATCATCGTCGATCGCGACTACACCAAGGTGAAGGATCAGCTGCTGGCGGCGCTGACCAACTTCGGCCAGCCGATCATCAAGGTCGTCGATGGCAACCACAACAATCGCGGCGAGCTGTACCTCGTGCACGAATGGGTGGGCGGCGACCTGCAGCTCGACCAGGCGCAGCTGACGCTGCAGGGCCTCTACCGCATGTGGCAGCGGCCGGTGCACATCGAGACCACGGAGGGCGGCAAGGGCCGCCTGCTCAGCTTCGACGGCAAGGAATCGACCAGCACCGAGATCACCGCCAGCCAGACGCACGGTGGCCGCGTCGGCTCCGCCAAGGCGTGAACGGCATGCGGCCGACGATCGAACGGGTCTGGCTGTGCTACCTCGTCGTGATCGCGTTGGTCGCGGCGCTGGCACCCGGCGGCGGCGCTCCGGGCCACGTTCCTGGCAAGTTGCTGGCGACGCACGCCGTGCTGTTCGTGCTGGTGCTCGCGGTGCGCGCGATCGCGGTGCGCTCGCCGGATCGGGCGCGCGTGTTGCGCGCGGTGCTGGCATGTGCCGGGCTGCCGATCGCGTTCTCGGCGCTGTGCTGGCTGGTGCCGGCGGTGCACCCGGAGCCGTACGAGTTCCTGTTCGCGCGCGTCGATCGCGCGCTGCTCGGCGGTGACGTGGCCGCGTTCGGCGACGGCCTGCCGCGGTGGCTGGTCGAGGTGCTGCAGCTGACCTACGCGGGCTTCTACGGCTTCTGCGTCGCCGCGGCGCTGGGGGCTGCACGTGGCAGTGGCCGTGTAGCGTTCGATCGCGCGATGCTGCTGCTGGTCGGCGGCTTCCTGACCAGCTACGCGCTGTACCTCGTCGTGCCGACGATCGGCCCCAAGGTCGTGATGGCGTACGGCAACGAGCTGCAGGGCCTGTGGCTGGCAGGACCGGTGCGCGCCGCGATCGACGCCAGCGAGAGCAACCCGTGGGACTGCTTCCCGAGCGGCCACACGATGCTGGCGCTGATGTCGCTGCTGATCCTGTGGCGATGGAACCGGCGCTGGTTCTGGTTCGTGCTACTGCCGGCGCTGGCGCTGGTCGCCAGCACGATGCTGCTGCGCTACCACTGGTTCGTCGATGTCGCCGCCGGCGCTGTGCTGGTGTGGCCGACGGCGCGCTTGCTCGACCACCTCGCCGATCGCGACGGGTGGCCGGCCGCGTCAGCGGAACCGCACCGCGAGGCCAGGTGACGCGACGAAGCCGCGCGGCTGTGCGCCGTCGAGCGTGAAGGCCTGCAGCGTCACGTCGAAGGCGCCGAGCAGGGCCGGCACCGCGATCGGCAGCGAAGCCTGGCCGGCTGCGAACGGCAGCACGCCGGTCGTCGTCAGCACGGACGACATGCGCAGCACGCAGCCGTCGGTGCCGATCTCGAGCGGGCCGCGGCCGGTGCCAAAGCCGAGGATCGTGAACGGCGTCGGCACCGCATCGACGCGCACCGTCACGGTGTTGCCGCCGGTCGGGCAGCCGTCGAGCGCGATGCGCGGCACCGCGCCGCCGGAGCCGACGCAGCCGTAGCCGAACACTTCGCTGCTACCGGCGCAGGCGGCGGCACCGACGGCGATGGTGACCGTGCCGAGGTTGCTGTTGCTGCTGCCGTCGGCGGCGGCGTAGGTGAACGTGTCGGTGCCGACGAAGCCGTCGCGGGCGCGGTAGGTCGCGTGGGTGCCGTCGAACGCGACCGCGCCGTGCTGCGGTTGCTCGACGATGCGCAGCGTCAGCGAGTTGGGGTTCGGATCGGTCGCCGTCAGCGTGACCACGAGCGGGGTGTCGGTCGGCGTCGCCAGGGACCGGTTGGTCACCGTCGGCGGCGTGTTCGTCGACGCGTGGTCGTTGGTGGGGCCGTTGTGGCAGTCGAAGCAGCCGACCTGGTAGCCGCGCCAGAACGACTTGGTGCCGAACTGCGTCGTCAGCGTGCGATCGCCCTGCGCCCGCGACAGCACGGTGCCGCGCGAGTCGCTGCCGTGGCAGGCCTGGCAGGCGGCGAGCCCCTGGTTCTGCGCCTCGTCCTGGTGCTTGCCGACCCAGAACGCACCGGTCGGGTGCATGCCGTGCGGGCCGACCAGCTGGGTGTCCTGCAGGTTGTTGTGGCAGGCGCTGCACTCGACCAGCGTGCCCTTGTGGCCCTGCGCCGCGATGCTCTGCAGGTTGTCGTTGACCTCGGTGCTCGGCCAGATCGCGTGCGGCGAGCCGTGGCACGCCGAGCACTCGAGCCCGCCGTGGCCGGTCGAGAAGCGATACAGCGAGAACGGCGCCTGCGGGGCGTCCGGTGTGGTGCCGAAGAGTTGGTTCTGCGGCACGCGCGGGTGGCCCGGCGTCGCGAACACGTTGGTGAAGCGGATCTGCCCTTCGTTCTGCACGGCGTCGCCGCTGTGGCAGCTCTGGCAGTTGGGTTCCTCGAGCCAGCCGGTGCGTGCCGGATCGCCGACCGCGCTCATGCTGCCGTGGCAGTCGTTGCACGACATCATCGCGTTGCCATCGGCGCCGATCGCCTTGCCCATCGCCCCGCGCAGGCAGCGCGTCGCTGTGCCGGGGTGGCAGGTGTAGCAGGACGCGCGGTCGGGAACGTCTTCGAGGCGGCGTCCATCGGCGAGCCGCGCGTCGGCATGCCGGCGGTGCATCGCCGTGGTCATCGTCGGCACTCCGGGTTGCCCCGGCGCGCTCAGCGCGTTGCTGCCGTGGCAGCGCGCGCACAGCACCGGCGTCTGCTGGTTGACGGCGGTGTCGAGCAGGCCGTTCGCCGAGTAGCCGACCGCGGCCAGCGAGGCGGCGTAGATCGTGTTGCCGAGGTGGCGTTCGTCGTGCAGCTTCAGGATGTTCAACCGATCGTCCGTCGCGCTCGACCCGTACACCCAACCGCTCGGCGGTCGGGCCGCCGGGTTGTTGCCGGAGCCGTGGCACGACACGCAGGCCATCTCGGCCGACACCGGCACGACGATGTCGGTGCTCGCCACCGCGGTGCCCTGCGCATTGCGCGCGACGAGGCGCAGCAACGGGTACGGCCGCATCGCACCGTTGTCGTCGATCGGCGTCATCGGGATGCCCTCGGCCGACCAGTCCGGCTTGCTGGCGTGGAACGCCATCGCCTGCGGTGTGTTCGCCGCCCCTGGCATGCGGAAGCCGGCGAGCCCTTGGTCGAGCGGCAGGCTGACGCCGAACAGGGCCTGTACGTGCTGCCAGAAGTCGGTCTTGCCGATCGACGAGCGGTTGATCGAGCCGGTCGGATCCGCCACC
This sequence comes from Candidatus Kuenenia stuttgartensis, assembly GCA_945861365.1. Lineage (GTDB taxonomy): Bacteria > Planctomycetota > UBA1135 > UBA1135 > UBA2386 > UBA2386. The sequence goes on along the minus strand of CAMAUH010000069.1, from coordinate 6,700 downwards.
GCTTCGTAGGTGACCGTGTAGTTGCCGGTCGTCACCAGATGGCCACCGACCACCAATTGGGCGCGGATCGTGTTGTAGGGCGGCAGGATCGAGAACACCGACATGTCGCCATCCATGCAGTGCATGCCGAGGTCGTTCCAGCCGAGCAGCCGGGGCGGTCCCTGGCCAGGCAGCAGAGCGGCGATCAGGAGGGCGGCGCCGAGCGCGGCCACGGGCGAGCGTGGTGGTTGCATGGTTGGTTGAGTAAGAAACCAACCATACGCAGCCGAAGCACCGGGCGGTCAGGGTCGCTGTGCGTAGCGACCGGGGCAGCGTCCAGCTCAAGCCAACATGAACTTCACCCCGTCGGGACTCTGCACCAGCGGATCGCCGGTGAGCAGCTCCGCGAGGCAGCCGGCGAACTCGCTGAGGTCGGGCCGCGCCCGCAGCACTTCGTCGACCGTCAGCGGCAGCCGTGCATCGCGCAGGGCCTGGCGGACCACGCTGCGCACCCCGTTGGCGAGGCCGAGGTCACCGCGCGCGACGATGCCGTTGGGCAACACCTCGAACGGTCCGTGCCGGCGCAGGATGTCCGTCAGCAGGGCCGGTTGCAGCCAGCTGCCGCCGAGGTCGGTGCAGTCGAGCACGGTCTTCAGTGCGGCACCGGTGGCGTAGCCGGAACGTTGCCGCAGCTGCTCCTGCACGATCGTCAGCAACCGCCGCATGCGTTCGGGGTTGAACGGGTAGTTGGGCAGCACGTCGATGCGGTCCGGGCCCGGTTGCACGAACAGCCGGTTCTGGCGCAGCAGGCGTTCGACCAGGCGCCGGTTGTCGGCGGGTTGGTTGGCGAGGAACCGGCTCAGCACGACGTCGCCGCCGGCGCGCCGGAAATCCTGCATCAGCCGATCCATGGCGCGCGAGCGCTGGTGCGTGGCGGCGCAGGCGTCGCCGCGGCCGAGCATGCGCACCCGCGGGTCGGCCGCCAGGCGATCGAGCACCAGCCAGACGGTGCGTTCATCCGTCGCGTCCTCGGCGAGCAACGTGGCGACGTGGTGGCGACCGCCTTCGGCACACAACCGCCGCGCCACCTTGTCGACCAGCGGGGCGACCGCGGCCAGTTCGTTCGTCAACGTGTCGCGCAGTGCCCAGGTGTCCGGGCCGCATTGCACGAACTCCGGGGTGTGGCGCAGCGCATGGTCGACGCGATGGCGCGATGCGGTGCGGAAGCGTTCGCGGTAGGCGAACAGCAGGTCGGCGCCGGCGAGCGGTTGCCCGGCTTCCTGCAGCAGTTCGAGCAGGCGCGCCGCCGGCGAGCGTGGGTCGGCGACGGCGATCTCGCCGAGGGCCTCGTCGAGTTCGATGGCGACGCGCGCTTCGGTGCGCAGCGTGTGCAGCAGCACGCCGCGCGGCACCTCGATGTCCGAGCCGGCCAGTTCGGCCAGCAGCGTGTCGACGCGCAGCGGCAAGCGGTGCGGCGGTACCGCACGTGGCAGCGTGCGCAGCAGCTGGCGGAAGCGCCGCGGCGAGGTGCCGAACAGCACGTCGCGGTGCAGGTGCACCTCGTGCGGGAACAGGAACGCCAGCAGCCGCAGGCCGGTCGCCCGGTCGGTGCCCGTGCCGAGCTGGCCGAGCAGCGAGCCTTCCGCTTCGTGGCCGGCCAGCAGCACGCCATCGAACGCCGTGAGTTCACGCGCCATCTCCTGGTGCAGGCGCTGTACCAGCGGATTGCCGGCCTCGACCAGATGCGCTCGCACCTGCTCGATGCGGTCGTCGCATTCGGGTGTGCTGATGCCGAGGCGCCGCGCCAGTTCGATGGCGCGCAGCGGCGGTTGCGTGAAGCCGATCACGGCATCGACCACATCCCGTTCGGCTTCGCCGAGCGGGCCGAGCAGGCGCGCCCGCAGGCTGGTGGCATCGAGGGCGTCGAGTTCGGTGAACTGCGCGAGTCCGTCGTGCAGCGCCTTGCCGACCGCGGTGCGCAGCGCCTCGCGATGGTCGGCGAACATCCCTCCGGGCGCGAACTCGGCCGTGGCGCGCACCGCGTCGCCGAAGGTCAGCAGGCCGTGCGCGGCGAGGTCGGCGACGAGCATGGCCGGTAGCTGCAGGCGACCGAGTGGCAACGAGGACAGCGCCGGCGGCAGCAGCGCTGCGGCGTCGGTCGTCGGCTTCGTTGCCAAGGTGCTCGTCGCCATCGCGGTCATCGGTGGTACGGATCGATCGCGCGGAAGCGCTTCTTGCCGGATTGGCGGCGGCTGGCCAGATCGAGCACTGGCTCGGGGATCTCCGGTGCGAGCGTCGCGGCCCGGGTGCCGGCGGCGAGCAGGCCTTCGGCCGCGGCGAGCTGTACGCGCGGGCTGTTGGCGCGCCGCAGCAGTTGCTGCAGCGGCGCTGCCGCTTCGGCCGGCGGCAGCGTCGACAGCAGCTCGGCGGCACGCACCATGGTGTCGACGTCGTCCCCGACGTGCAGGGGCAGTCGCGTGACGATCCCGGCTGCCTCGCAGCGGCTGAGGCCGCGGCGCAGCAACGCCGCCTGGTCGCCAGCTGGCGTGGCAAGGTAGGCGGGCAGCAGCGTGTCGAGCATCGCGGCGTCCTGGTGGCGGACCGCGACGTCGACGAGGGCGGCGGTGCGCGTCGAGTGCTGGGCGACGGCGTTCTGCAACGCGGCGGCGACCATGTCACGCTCGGCGGCGGGCAGCGCCAGCTGCGGCAGCGCGGCCAACGCATGCGCGGCATCGTCGGCGATGCGCGCTGCCGTGGCGGTGAGGTTCTGCGCCAGCAGGCGTGCGACCGCCGCGTCGTCCGGTGCGGCGAGCAGCGCTTGCACGTGCGCGAGCAGCTGCGGTTCCGCCGGCAGCACGCCGCGCGCGCCGCCGAACGGATGCAGGGTCGAGCCGACGCGGCGCAGGAACAGCAGGCGGTGGTCCCCCGGCTGCAGTGCGAACAGCGAGCGGCCACAGCAGGGGCCGGCCGGTTCCATCAGCGTGACGGTGGCCAGCGGTGCGCCCTTCAGCTGTTGGGTGACGGTGAACTGCAGGCGATGCCAGTCCGGTGACGGATCCGTCGCCTGGACGACGGTCGCACAGGCGATGACGTCGGCCCCGCGGCAGGCGGCGAGCAGCGTGGTGGCCTGGTCCTGCGCCGACAGCGCGGCGAGCGGACCGAGCAACAGGACGGTGAGTGAGCGGAGCAGGTTCATCGCAGCAGCACCCTTTGGCGCATGTACGCCAGATCGATGTCTCGGAACTGGTACTCGAGCGACAGCATCGCCTCGTAGCCGACCGACGGCGCCATCACCTCGGCGGCACCCGCGTAGGTGTCGTGCAGCGAGCTGTCGCCGAACAGGCCGGACGGTGCTGCACCCGGGGCGACCAGGCCGACCGAGTGGCCGACTTCGTGCGCGAGGATGATGCCGACCACGGTGGCCCAGTCGTCGGCGGCGTCCATCAGGTTCTGCCAACGCGCGCGCTGCGGTGTGGTCGCCGTCGCGTAGTCGAAGTTCGGCGACAGCACGATCGCGTCGAGGGCATGCGAGCCGGCCGGCGTGCCGCCCATCGCGGGGCACAGCGGCCGGAAGCGCTGCGCGAACACCGTCTGGTAGGCCGGCCACACCTGCTGATGGATCTTGGCCTGATAGAGGAACATCTCGCCGGGGAAGATGCCGAGACCCGGAGATGTGGACGTGTTGCGTTCGCCGGGGTTGCCGTTGCGGTAGTCGTAGTAGGCGCGCCCCAGCACGCCGGTGCTGTCGTCGCCGAAGGCGCGCGTGCGGCTGCCTTCCGGGTCGTAGCCGCCGAGCGCCATCTGCGTGTGCAGCAGGCCGATCGGCTGGCGCTTGGTGAAGCGCAGGGCCACCGAGCCGGAGTCGAGCGGTTCGCCGCGGCTGCCGCGACCGTAGAGGTGGTTGCTCTGCGCCAGCACGCCGTCCAGCAAGAGCGCACGCATCGTCGCGTTGGTGCCGATCGGGTCGCCGGCGGTGGCGAGGCCGAGCCGCGTCATGTCGTCGTCGAAGTCGGCGATGCCGTTGCCGTCGCGGTCGAGATCGGTGCGCACCCACACGACCTGCGTGCGCTCGAACGGCACCACGTTCGCCGTCGCGGCTCCGACCGTGAACGCGAGCGAGTTCGACGTCGCCAGGTTGCCGGCGAGGTCGCGCACCAGCACCGACAGCGTCCAGTTGCCTTCGGCTAGCGGCTGTTCGGCCGGCATCTGCACGCGCAGCGAGCCGTAGCTGATCGTCGCAGCGCCGCGCAGCGTGGCGGCGCCCGGTGCCGTACCGGTGCCGGACAGCAGCACGTCGATCGCACCCATGTCGACCCATTGGCTGCCGCTGTCCCCGGTGGTGACGTCGATGGTGAAGCCCGACGGTGGCAGCACCAGTCCTTCCAGGCGGGCCGCCTGGATGCCGTTCACCGTGGCGGTGACGCTGGGTGGTGCGGAGTCGGTGCCGTTGGCGGTGCGGAAGCGCGCCGTGCGGTCGGTCGGCAACCAGTTGCCGCTCGCGGCGCGCGCCCCGGTGCTGCCACCGAGCACACGGATGCGGTAGTAGGTGAACGCCGCGAACGGCGTGTTCGGCGTGAACGCCACCGTGCGCCGGTCCGAGTGGGCGGTGGTGGTGCCGGCGATCGGCACGCCGGCGTCGTCGGTGACCGTCACCGTCGACGCGGTGAGCGTCGCGGTGTCCATCGGCACGTCGAAGACGACGCTGACCCGGCTGTTGGTGGCGATGCTGGTGGTGCCGTCGGGTGGCAGCAGCAGCGCACCCGGAGTGCGGGAATCGGTGGAGGTCTGGAACGTGATCGTGGTGTCGTTCGCCAGCACGTTGCCGGCGAGGTCGTGCAGGCCGTCCTGGCCGCCGCGCAGCAGCAGCACGCATTGCGCGCCGGTCGGCAGCAGCTGCACCGGGGTCACGCGCACGGTCGTCGCCGAACTCATGTCGACCACCGCGGTCCACGGCGCCCCGTCGACGGTCAGCGTGACGTTGGCCGTGGTCACGTAGTTGATGTCGAGCGCTTCGTCGAACACGGCGCTGACGACCACGCTGCCCGGTACGCGGGTCTCGCCATCGGTCGGGGAGCTGCTGGCCAGCGCCGGTGCCGTGGCATCGCTGCCGGTCGTGAACGCGCGGGCGGTCGTCGTGCCGAGCGCGTTGCCGCTGACGTCGGTCGCGGCCGCATTGCCCAGCAGGAACGCCAGCGTGTAGCTGCGGTTGTCCTGCAGCGTCACCGTCGGCCGCACGCGCAGGGTGCGTTGGTCGGTGCTGCAGTCGATCGCGAACGGCACCAGGCTGCCGAACTGGTCCTGGAACAGCAGCGAAGCCGCTTCCACGGTGGCCGGGTCCATCGACTCGTCGAAGGTGAACGTGGGCTGCACGCGCGGCGAGATGCCGGTGGACGAGTTTGCCGGCCAGGCCGTCAGCACGCTCGGCGACAGCGCGTCGGTGGCGGTCCGGAACGAGGTCTGCGAAGCGGTCGCGAGCCGGTTGCCGGCGCGGTCCGCGACCGACGCCGTGAACACCAGCGTGAACAGGCGGTCCCCGGGCAGGTCGGCGGCGGGGTCGAGCGTGACGGCGCTGCCGTTCACGGTGCGGCTCGCCGCGTAGCGGGTGCCGAACTGGTCGCGCAGGAACACCGACGTGTCGGTGACCGACGCGGCGCCCATCGCTTCGCTGAAGGTCGCGGTGAACGTGCGCGTGCGGGTCTGGTTCTGCGCGCCGGGCTGGACGTCGAGCGACGCGATGGTCGGCGGGGTCGCGTCGTAGGTGCGGAACGTGAACGACGTCGACACGTCGAGGATGCGGCCGGTCTGGTCGCTGGTCAGTGCCGACAGCTGGCACACGTAGTCGGTCTCCGCCAGCAGCGGCTGGCTCGGCGTGAACGTGACCCGGCCGAGGCTGCCCGCGCGGAACTCGCCCGGCACCGCGGTGGTGGTGCCGGCGATGCGCAGCCAGGTGTCCTCGTCGCCGAACGTCTCCAGCGCCATCGCGGCGTCGAACTCGAACTGTAGCACGGCATCGACCGCGACCTGTACCGCCCCGTCGGCCGGGGAATGGCTGAGCAGGACCACGGTGCTGAACGCCGAACTGGTGGCGTTGTTGCTGCCTGCCCCTGTTCCGCCGCCCCCGCCGCATGCTGCGGCGAGGACGACCGTGGCCAGTGCGGCCCATCTGGTTCGTCCGTGCATGTTCCCCTCGTTGTCGTTCCCGGTTGCGGGTCCCTGATCGACTTGAGGCGCGGGCCGACTGAGTCCCACGATGGGAGTGGCGGCTTGCCGTCCGTGGCAGCGGAACGACCGCACGGCCAGATTCGGCGCGGTTTCGCGGGCGGCGAGATCGTGTCGCGGGACGCCGCGGTGTCGCTCAGCCGTGGTGCACGAGCACGCGCAGGTCGCGCACGTTGGTGCCGGTCGGCCCGGTGATCACGGTGTCACCGAGCGCATGCAGCAGCGGGAACGCGTCGCAGCGGCGCAGGGCGTCCGCCACGTCGAGGCCGCGGGCGTGGGCGCGCGCGAGCGTGCTGCCGTCGACGATCGCGCCGGCCGCGGTTGAGTTGCCGTCGATGCCATCGGTGCCACCGCTCAGCACGGTGATCGGCTGGCCGGCGATGCGCGTGGCGCAGGCCAGCGCGAACTGCTGGTTGCGACCGCCGGAGCCGTGCTCGCGCGGCAGCGGCACCGAGAGCTCGCCGGCGGTGACGACCGCGACCGGGCCGCCGGGGTGCTGCCG
>CAMAUH010000068.1 GCA_945861365.1 Candidatus Kuenenia stuttgartensis | reverse complement strand
TGCTGCACGGCGCGCGCAATCGACGTCCGCGCAGCTCGCCGTCCTACTTGCCGGGCAGCTGCTGCTTCAGGAAGGCCATGTCCGCGGCGAACTGCGACAGGGCTTCCCGGTCGGCTTCGCTGATCTTCTTGAACTTGCCGGTGACGCGGATGCTGTCGCCCGCCGGTTCCGCCGTCTCCACGACGGCGACCAGTTCGAAGAAGCTCTTCTTCATCATCTTCACCTGGAACTTCAGGTGCACCTCGCTGCCCTGGAAGAACAGCTGCTTGCCCTGGTCCGGCGTGATGCCGACCTTGGTGCCGTTCCACAGGAACTGCAGCTTGTGGCCGTCGACGTTCGCCATCGAGCCGACCAGCGTCTTCTTGCCGCCGATCATCTTGTTGCGGATCTCGTCGGCGAACGACACCAGCACCTTCTCGTGGTCGACGCGCGCGTCGCCGGCCAGTTCCTTCTGGTTCAGGTGCTTGATGATCGCCTTCGTCGCGTCGCTCTCCGTCTCGTGCAGGGTGATCAGCTTGTCGATGCCGACCTTGCTCATCACGTCGCGCACGAATGGCGATGGTTGCGCCACCACGAGTTCGCCGGCTTCGGCCTTGCAGCGCTTGTGCGCCTTGATCACCGCGCCGAGCGCCGTCGAGTTGATGAACTTGACCAGGCGCATGTCGAGGATCAGGTGGTTGATGCCGTGTTCAACCAGCGACTCGACCTCCTGCATCAGGGCGGGGCAGTAGAACGTGTCGAACTCGCCCTTGAGCGTCAGGGTCGCGTAGTCGTCGTGCAGGGACTTGTCGATCTTCATGGGATTGGCGCCGTACCAGAGGTTGCGCGGCGGTCGGGAGGCGGCGGATTCTGGCGACAGGTGGCGTCGGGTGCAACGTGGGATTGGGCTCGAAGTCGTGGCAGCCTTGTGTTCATGCGGCGCGGGCTCCTACAGTGGTTCGGCGCATGAAGTGGCCCTGGTCCAACAAGAAGTCGATGGAGGAGGCCAAGCCGGCCCCGGCCCAGCGGCCGCGAAAGGAACACGAGACATCGACCATCCTCACCGGGGATGCCACCGAGGACTCGCGCAGCCTGCAGATCCTGCTCGACACCATCGCCGCGGTGACCGCGAACATCGACCTGGACACGGTGTTGAGCGACATCGTCGATCGTTCGCTGCAGGTGACCAGCGCCGAACGGGCGATCCTGCTGCTCGGCGACCAGCCCGACGAGCTCACGGTCCGCATCGCCCAGGATCGCGAAGGACGCACGCTGACCGGGGACCTGCAGTGGAGCCGGAGCCTCGTGCGCCGCTGCCTCGAAGAGGGCCTCGCCGTGCGTTCGGTCGTGCAGTCGGACCAGGAAGCGCTCGAGCTCGGGCAATCGGTCTACGACCTGAAGCTCCGCGCCGTGATGTGCGCGCCGATGCGCGCCCGCAACCGTACCGTCGGTGTCATCTACGTCGATTCGCGCGCCGTGCGCCGCGAGTTCTCGGCGCGCGACCTGGCGTTGTTCGGCGCGATCTCGGCGCAATTGGCGATCTCGGTCGAGAACGCGCGCCTGCACGCCGATTCGCTGGAGAAGGCCAAGCTGCAGAAGGACGTCGAGATCGCACGGCGCATCCAGCAGCACCTGTTGCCGCCGGTGCCGAAGGATGTCGTCGGGGCGCAGATCGCGCTGCGCTACGTCGCGGCGGAGCAGGCGTCGGGCGACACCTACGATCTGGTCGCCATGCGCGATGGTCGCTTCGCGCTGATGATCGGCGACGTCACCGGCCACGGTGTCGGCGCGGCCCTGTTGACGCACGCGGTGCAGGCGGCGTTGCGCAGCTACCTCGAACTGATCGACGACGTGGCCACGATCGTCACCCGCATCAACCAGCGGCTCGTCGCCGGCGTCGAAACCGGCAACTTCATGTCGCTGCTGCTGGCCATTGTCGATCCGCGCCAGGGCACGCTCAAGTACGTCAACGCCGGGCACCCCGGCATGATGGTGGCGCAACGCAACGGGGTCACCGTGCTGGAGAAGACCGGCATGGTGCTCGGCGTCGTCGGTGATCAGGTCTATCACGAGAGCCCCGTGGTCCGGCTGGAGGCCGGCGACGTGCTGTTCGTGCACACCGATGGTGTCGACGAGGCCATGTCGAAGCAGCGCGAAGTGTTCGGTGTGGAGCGGTTGCAGCAGGTGCTGTCGCGAGCTCGCGGCCGTACCGCCGACGAAGTGCTGACCGCCGTCGAGGATGCGCTGTGGCAGCACGTCGGCGATGGCGCGGTCGAGGACGACTTCACGATGATCGCCGTCAAACTCTCGTGAGCAGATCCGTCGCCAAGAAGTCCCCCGGTTCCCGCACGTCCTCGCGCACGCTCTTCATCGCGGTGGCCTGCGGCGTGCTGGCAGCGGGTGGTTACGGGTTCAAGGCATGGCGTGAGGTCGCTGACGCTGCGGCGGCGCGTGAGCGCGTGCTGGCGGAGGTCGCGACCGCCGTCGCGCGGCAACCCATCGACACCGGCGAACTGTCGCGCTGCACCGGCGACCTGCAGCGCCTGCCGGAACATGGCTCGGATCCCTGGTTGTTGATGGCGCAGGCGAGCATCGAGCTGGCGCGCGATCGTGCGGAGCGAGCCGAGGCCCTGTTCGGCGCGGTCGGCGGTCGGCCCGACGCGCCCGCCGCGCAGCAGCGGCTGGTGGCCAGCATCCTGTTGCGGCGTCAGGAAGGCGATCTTGGCGAACGCGCCGCGTCGGTGCTGCGCCAAGTGATCGAGCTCTCGCTGGCCGGCTACGCCGAGGGGCGCGAGGCTGGCGATCTGCTGCGTGCTTGGCAGGCCGCCGTGCGCCTGCCCGACGATGCCCAGGCGGCGGTTTTCGCCGAGCAGTTGGCGCGTGAGCAGGCCGAGACTGCGGCTGGCCGGTTCGTGCAGTTCGCGACGCAGTTCGATCCGCAGGCGGGGGTCGCCGCGGTCGCTGCGGCGGTCGAGGGTCTGCGGCCCGAGCCCGTCGAGGCGATGGCCATGCGCGTCATGGCGACCTTGCAGCTCGGCGATGTGCCTGCCGCGACGGCTGCGTGCGAAGCGGCACTGTCGCATGCACCCGGCGTGTTCACGGTGCGGTGGGCGGCGTTCGTCGTGTTCCACGCCTGCGCCCTCGGCAGTGCCGCGGACTCACCGGAACGCGCGAGCTGGTTGCAGCGCCGCGATGCGCAGTGCGATTGGTTGCTGGCGCAGCCGGGCTTGTCCGCCAAGCGCCGCGAGCAGTGCCTGCAGTTGCGCGAACAGCGCTGATCGCGGTCAGGCGGCGCCGCGCCACAGCCGCGCCGCGGACATCGCCAGCAGCGCGAGTCCAAGGAACAGCGGTGCGATCGCGGCGGTCGGCACGCCGAGATTGCGCGCGACGTGGGTCAGGTGGCGGCGATCCCCGACCCACGGGGGATGGCCGATCCACAGCCGGGCGCAGACGACCTGGGTGAAGTCGATCAGCGGCAGCGCCACCGCTGCCAGGGCAATGGGCAACGGTTCGTGCTGCGCGGCCTTCGCACAGCCGATGGCGAGCAGGATGCCGAGCGCATAGGCGCCACTGTCGCCGAGGAACAGGCGGGCGCGCGGCCAGTTCCAGGGCAGGAAGGCGAGCGCCGCGAAGCCGGCGGCGGTGTTGCCGCCAGCACCGCCGAGCTGCAGCAGGCCGACCCCGGCGAGCGCCGCGGCGACGCCATTGGTGTTGTCGAGGAAGTTCGTGGCGTTGGTGACGACGAACACGAACAGCACGTGCAGGCACCAGGCGCCGGGCTCCTGCAGCGGCTCGACGAGTGCGCTCGCGCCGAGCGCCGAGGCGGCGCCAAGGGCCAGCGCCTTGCTGCGCCAGCCGAGGTCCTGTTCGTGTTCCTTGCGGCGATCGTCGACGAAGCCAGTGGCCAGCGCGATCGCGCCTGCCGCCACGATGAGCCACTGGCGGTCGAGCAGTGGCCATAGCAGCAAGGCGGGAGCGAGCAGGATGCCGGCGAGCGGGATCGGCTGCGCGTGCTGCTTGCGGCCCGGTCGCGGCGGATCTTCAGGCAGCCAGCCGACGAGGCGCCGGTTGCTCCAGTCCCCGGCCAGCAGGCACGCGGTCGCCAATGTCAGTGCCCAGGCGGCATCGATCATCGATAGAGACCGTGCCCGAGCATGTAGGTGCGCACGGCTTCGGGCAGTTCGGCCAGATCCCGTTCCCCCGCGCGCCAACGCGCGCGCAGGTCGGTGGCGGCCGTGGTCAGGGCCGGCACGGCCAGCACGTTCTGGCGCAGTTGCGTGCGGATGGTGGCAGGGACCGGCAGGGCTGCGAACAGGTCGTCGTCGATGGGGTGGCCGGCGCGTGGGTAGGTGACCACCGTGCACAGCGACAGCAGGCGCAACGGGTCGCGCCAGGTCGGCAGCAACGGCAGGTTGTCGCTGCCGATCAGCAGGAACAGCTGCTCGCCGGGGGCCGCCGCAGCGAGCTCTGCCAGGGTGTCGACCGTGAACGATGGCCCGCTGCGGCGCAGTTCGCGGTCGTCGACTTCGGCGCCAGGCAGGCCCTGGAAGGCCAGGCGGCACATCGCCAGGCGGTCGGCCGCGGGGGCCATGTCGTGGTTGCGCTTGTGCGGATGGTCGCCGGCGGGAATCACCAGCAGTGTCCGGATGGGCAGGCGTTCCAGCGCCGTGCGGGCGATCGCCAGGTGCGCAGTGGTCGGTGGATTGAAGGAACCGCCGAAAACGCCCAGCCCGCGGTGGGGAGGGGTTGGATCGAGCGGGGCCGCTGGCATGCGGACAGCCTAGACCGCGCGCCGCCGAGGTGCGAAGGCGGGCTGGTGGGGGTCGCGCAAGTTGCGTGAGATCTCGGTTGCGTGCCGTTTTCGCGGTCGCTAGCGTCTCGCCCTCTCTGCGGCGCTATCTCCCCGCACCGCAGCCACCGAGACCCCTTCTTCGCACGAACATGCGCAAGCTCGCACTCGTCCTGACGCTGCTGCCCCTCGCTGCCTGCTCGAACTTCCTGAACTGGAAAGGCCAGGGCGCTGGCGTCTCCAAGGAACAACATGAGCGCGGCATTCGTGATGTCGGAGCGCTCAGCTCCGAGTATCAGTCGCAGCACTTCTACCGCCAGATCCGGCGCCGTAGCGATGGCCGCAACAACGCGTTCGGCCGCGACCTGATGAGCGTCCAGGACTTCCTGGATCGCAACCTGTGGAACTACAACTCGAACGATCCGTCGGTGAACTACCCGTCGGACACGACGAAGCTCGAGCACGTCGGGCAGTTCGGCCTGGGTGTCGTCACCAGCGTGCCGCTGGTCGACGAGATCACGAACCGCTGAGATCCGAGCGATCCCGACAGGTTCCATCGCGGCGGTGCCATGGTGTGGCCCGCCTGACCGTAGCCCGGTCAGACAGCGGCCCGGTTTCGGGCCGCTTTGCGTTTCAGCGCCCGGCTACGACGAGTCCCATTCGGACTGGCCGCCAGCTGACTTCGCAGCCCAGTTCCTCGAACCAATGGGCGGCTATGTCCGCGCAGTTCTGCGGGAACCAGTAGCTCGCATCGAACGGCACGAAGCGGAAGCGCAGATCGGTTCGTGCCACGGCGTTGGCCGAGCCGGCGTCGAACAACTGCTGTAGCCGGGTTCGCAGTGCCGCCGCGCGTTCGCGATCGACGACGACGGGTTGCAACTCTGCCCAAGCAGCGGCGCCAGGCATCGCCGCCGCGGTGGTCGCGCCGAAGGTGCGGCGTCCGAGTGCGCCCTGCGTCGGCCACAGCACGGTGGCGAACACGTGGTACCACGATTCGTTGCCCAAGGCGTACCAGCTCCAGTCCCCGAAGCCGAACTCCACATACTCATCCGCGGGCGTGGCACCAGGCAGCACGACGCCGGTGTGCATCGCCTCGCGCAACAGGAACACCGTCGTCGGGTCCGCGGGTGCGGGCGGTGGCGTGATGGTCGAAGTGCAGCCGACCACCGCGAGCCCGATCGTGGTCAGCAGCCCAAGCAGGGCGCCGCGGCGCCGCCGCACCCGCCGCTTGGGTCGGGCTACTTGCGCTTGCTCCATACTCCAAGCTGTCGGGTTCGCGTCGCGGGTTCCGGCAGCGTGTAGTGCAGCAAGGCTTGGCGGCTCAGGCTGCCCAGGCGTTCGGGCGCTTCGGTTTCCGCATCGAGCCACAGCGCGAGGCTGCCACCGGGCCGCAGCAGTGGATCGGCGAGTTCGGCCATCAACTCCGGCTTGCCGACGGCGCGAGCCGTCACCAGGTCGAAGGCGTGCCGCAGATCCTTGCGCAGGCCGGGCGCCTGTTGCGCGTCGAGGGTCAGGGTCTCCACCTGATCCATCTTCGCGGTGACGAGGCAACTGCCGACCGCGCGCACCTTCTTGCCGGTGCGGTCCATCAGCATGACCGAAGCCTGTGGGTGCAGGGTGGCGATGCAGACGCCGGGGAAGCCGTTGCCCGTGCCGAGGTCGAGCGCGTGCTGTGGACGCAGGCCCGTTCGCGCGAAAGCCAGGCCATCGAGCGCATGCAGCACGACGGCGGCTTCGCGGTCGCGCACGGCCGTCAGGTTGATCTGCTCGTTCAACGCCAGCATCGCATCGAGGTAGGCGAGCAGGCGAGCGGCGCGCGGTTCGTCGATTTCCGCACCGAGCTGCTTGGCGCGTTCGACGAGGTCCTTGGCCGTGGTAGCGGGAGAAGTCACTCCGCCATCTTGCTGCACCTGGGGGAGTGAAGACAACTTCACAGCGGCGGGTCTTCGAGTCCCGTCGGTTGCTCCATGGCCACCGCCTGGCGTGGCCGGCTGCTCCGCAGCTGCATCAGCGCCAGGTAGGCGATCGCCGGCCCGCACAGCACGCCAGCCGAAAGCAGTCGCGGCATGCCGGTCGGGGCCCAGAGTGCGTCGATCAGCAGCAGCGGAGCCAGCAGGCCGCAGCCGACCAGCAGCCCATCGCGTGCCGCCCGCGTCAGGTCGCCGAAGCGAAGGCCCAGGTAGCGCAGCGCGTACCGCAGCGACAATGCGAGGCCGATACCGACCGCGACGCACGTGGCGGCGGCGAACCCCTGTGCGCCACCCCAGATCGCCGCCGGGATGCCGACGCCGTAGCAGGCGATGCAACGGAAGAACTGGGCGCGCCGATCCCACTGCGGTTCGCCGATCGCCCAGAACAGCGGCCCGACCACCGCGGTCAGCCCGGCCAGGCCGCCATGCAGCGATTGCAGCGCGAACAGGCCGTGCAGCGAGCCGTAGTTGGCGCCGAAGAACAGCATCGGCATCTCGTCGCCCGACCATGCCAAGGCGACCGTCAGGGGCGTTCCGACCAGCAGGAACGCGTGCACGGCCTGCAGCCAGGCCCGCCCGAGCCGGTTCGTGTCGCCGCGCAGTTGCGCATAGGCCGGGATCGCCACCGGTGCTAGCACGCGCAGGAAGATGTCCTCCGGCAGCTTCGCCAACCGGCCGGCGAAGTCGAAGATCGCCAACGCGGCGCCGTTGTCGAGCACCTTGCCGAGCACCAGGGCCGGGGAGGTGAACACCAGCAGCAGCAGGAAGGGCGCCCCGGCCGCGCCGCGGTTGTAGTGGAGCAGTTCCTTCAGCGCGCTGCGTTCGAGGCACCAGCGCGGCATGTGCGGCGCCGTGCAGTAGCTGACCAAGGAGCGGATCAGCGTGCTGCCCAGGTGGCCGACCAGCATCGCCCACACATCGTGCCACGCCAGCGCCAGCGCGGTCGTCAGCGAGACGCCCAGCAAGGTCGCCACGAAGTCGCCGAGCGCGATGCGGCGGAAGTGCATGCCCTTCATCTGCATCGCCCGCGCCGGGCTCTGCAGGGAATCGAGCACGCCATTGCCGGCCAGTGCCAGGAACAGGCCGGGCATCCAGTAGCGGGCGGCGCGTTCCTCGTTGCCGAAGAACCAGCCGAGCGGCCAGGCCAGGGCGCACAGCACCGCACAGATCACCAGGCTGCGCAGGATGCGCACGGTGAACACCGTGTCGAGGTAGTTGCGGTCGGGTTGCCGCTGCGAGCTGATCGTCGTCTGCTCGCCCATGAACAGCGTCAGGGACTCGACGACGCCGATGCCGGTCAACACCAGCACGAACAGGCCGACATCCACCGGCGCGATCTGCCGCGCCAACACCATCGGCGCGATCAGCTGGATGACGCGTTGGCCGCCGACGCCGAGCAGTTGCCAGAACAAGCTTTGGATCGTCCGGCGCCGCAGTTCGGCGTCGTGGGCGTTCAAGAGCTCACCACCACTGGGGGAACGGGGCCTCGGGTCTGCGGCTTGCCGTCGACGAACACCTTCTGCCACGAAGCCAGCACCAGCAGGGAATGCACCGTCAGGGCGTTGTCATGCAGGCTGGTCGGATTGGCCAGCAGGCCATCGATCCAGGTCCGTGGCAGCGTGTCGCCGACGAAGGTGCCGCGGCCGAGCCGTTCGCGGATCGCGCCGAGCTGCTCGGGCCCGAGCCACTTCGTCACCGCGTTCGGGAAGCCGTGCTTCTTGCGCGTCGACACCGCCGGCGGCAGGTGTCGCGCCGCGAGCCGGCGCAGCAGCAGCTTGTTCTGGTGCTTGTCGCCGTACTTGTGGTCGCCGTGGATGCCGAGCGCGAACTCCGCGACGCGGTGGTCGAGGAACGGCACGCGGCCTTCGATCGACGCGCCCATCGTCGTGCGGTCGAGCAGGCTGAGCAACTGGTGCGGCAGGTAGGTCTCGGTGTCGGCGCACAGTTGCCGGTTGCGCGAGTCGAGCGCCGCCGCGGCGCGGAAGCACTCGGCCAGTTCGGCGAGGTGGTCGAGGTGCGCCATCGGCCGCAGGGCCTGGCGGTCCGCCTCGGTGAGATGCGTCATCGCCAGCGCATGGTGCGGCAGGCGGTCCTGGCCGTAGCGTCGCAGGGCCGCCCGTTCGGTCGAGGTGCGGCGCACACCGAGGGCGCGCGCCGCGAGTCCGTCGCCGAGCGCGGTCGCCAGCAGGCGGTAGGCATTGGCGCGCAGCGTCAGCCGGTAGTGTCCATAGCCGGCGAACAACTCGTCCGCGCCGCTGCCGGCGAGCAGCACCTTGACGTGCTTGGCAGCTGCGCGGGCGACGCACAGCGCCGGGAAGAACGCTGGATCCGCGACCGGTTCATCGTTGAACCAGGTCGTCGCGTCGAGTTCGCCGAGGAAGTCGGTGGCCGGCGCAGTGAGTTCGATCTGCTCGATGCCGAGCGCCTTGCTGACCTCGCGCGCGCACGCGAGTTCGCCCGGGTCGGTGTCCGGGAACGCGATCGTGTAGGCGCGGATGCGGGCATCGCCGCGATGCGCGTAGTGCGCGATCAGGCTCGAGTCGAGGCCGCCCGACAGGCTGATGCCGATCGGCACATCGGCCATCAGTTGCAGTTCGGTCGCGTTCGCGAGCAGGGCGTCGAGTTCGTCGAGGCGGTCGCCGCCAAGCGGCTGCACGCGCGTCGGCAAGCGCCAATAGCGCTCACGGCGCGGCGGTTGTCCGGGGTGCATGACCAGCCGTTCGCCGGGCAGCAGCTTCTCCACGCCGGTGCACAGCGTCGACTGGCCGGGCACGTAGAACAGCTCCAGGAACGGCACCAGCTGCGCCGGATCGATCGCCGCGCGCACGAGCCCGCTGGCGAACAGCGCCTTCAGCTCGCTGCCGAACACGACGGCTTCCTTCGTGACCGAGAAGTACATCGGCTTGATGCCGAGGCGATCGCGGTAGAGGCGGCAGCTGCGATCGCGGCCATCCAGCACGCAGATCGCGAACATGCCGTTGCACAGCTCGATGAAGTCCGGTCCGTAGCACTCGTACAGGTGCGGCAGCACCGCGGCATCGCTGCCCTTCACCACCTCGATGCCGTGCTCGACGCGCAACTTCTCGCGCAGTTCGAGGTGGTTGTAGATCTCGCCGTTGAAGAAGACCTGGATGCGGCCGTCGCGCGACCGCACCGGCTGGTCGCCGGTGACGAGGTCGACGATCGCCAGGCGCCGGAACGCGACGGCCGCGAACGACTCGACCAGCACGTTCTGGGCGTCGGGACCGCGATGCGCGATCGCGGCGGCCATGTTGCTCACGCGCGCGGCGAGGTCGTCCTTCGTGGTGAAGGGCTGCAGCAGATACAGGCCAGCGAAGCCGCACATGGTCGGGGCGCGAAGGGCGAATGGGGGCCGAAGAAGGCGGCGGATGCTATCGGTGGGGTCGCGCCGATACTGGAGTTTCGAGCCGCTCGCGCAGTGCCGTGACACCAGCCTCGGGCAGGCAGGCGATGGTGTCGGGAAGACGCCGCAGCCAGGTCGTCTGGCGACGGATCAACTGGTGCGTGTTGCGGCGGATGCGATTGCGCAGTTCGGTGCGGTCCTTGAACCGGCCGCGCAGGAAGTCGCGGCATTCGGCGTAGCCGATCGCGGCCCCGGCGGTCTGTGAGAATCCACCGGCGCGTTCCACCGCTTCGGTCTCGGCCAACAGACCCTGCTCCAGCATCGCTTCGGTGCGGACCTTCACGCGGGCGTGCAGTTCCTCGCGCGATCGCTGCACGACGGCGATCCGGCACGGGCGCTGCCACTCGTCGCTGCCGAAGTGGGTCTGCTGCTCGCTGATCGGCTGGCCGGTCAGTTCCAGCACTTCGAGGGCGCGCACGAGCCGCCGCAGGTCGTTGCCATGGATGCGTGCCGCCGCGGCCGGATCGCGGCGGGTCAACTCCGCGTGCAGCGCGCCCGGCGTCGCCCGTTCGGTCGCTTCGAGCCGTTGGCGCAGTGCTTCGTCGCGGCCGGGGCCCTGCAGCATGCCCTTGAAGAACGCCATCAGGTACAGCGGTGTGCCGCCGACGAAGATCGCTCGCCGACCGCGCGCCTGCACGTCCGCCAGCGCCTGGGCCGCGAGTTCGCACCAACGCGCCGTGTCGAACGCCTCGTGCGGTTCGACGAGGTCGAGCAGGTGGTGGGGGATCCGGGCGCGGTCGGCGGCGCTCGGTTTGGCGGTGCCGATGTCGAGGCGGCGATAGATCGCCATCGAATCCATCGACAGGATCTCGCCGCCGATCGCTGCCGCGAGTTCGAGCGCCAGGGCGCTCTTGCCCGAGGCCGTCGGGCCGGTGACGACCCACAGGGGGTCCGGTTGCTGCTGCGGAGCGGTCAAGTGGGGCGGGGAAGTTAGCGTCTGCACCCTTCCGCGTCGCCTGGGCCGCCCGTAGCCTGCCGCGCCGCCCAATGCTCGCGTTCCTCTCCGACATCCATAGCAACGTCGAAGCGCTGACCGTCTGCCTGCAGGAGATCGAGCGCCTCGGAGCCAAACGCATCGTCTGTCTGGGCGACGTGATCGGCTACGGCCCGCAGCCCCGCGACGCGCTGCGCACCATCATGCAGCGCAGCGAGTTCTCGCTGCTCGGCAACCACGAACATGGCGCCATGTTCTACGCGTCGGATTTCAATCCGCGCGCGCGCGCCGCGATCGATTGGACGCGCGACCAGCTCAGTCGCCGCGACTGCCCGCGCGAAGAGAACACCAAGTTCTGGAACTACCTCGACGGCATGAAGAAGGAGCACCGCGAAGCCGCGATGCTGTTCGTGCACGGTTCGCCGCGCGATCCGGTGCGCGAATACCTGGTGCCGCGCGACGCGTTCGACAAGCAGAAGATGGAGGAGTGCTTCGCCAAGATGGGCGATGCGAAGCTGTGCTTCGTCGGCCACAGCCATGTGCCGGGCGTCTACCTGAAGTCCGGTGCGTTCCTGGTGCCTGCCGAGATCGGCATGGAGTGGAAGGTCAGCGAGCCGGCGATGATCAACATCGGTTCGGTCGGCCAGCCGCGCGACGGCGATCCGCGATCGTCGTTCGTCACCTACGATGGTGATGGCACCAACGGCACCGTGCGCTTCCATCGGTTGCAGTACGACGTCGCCGCGACGATGGCGAAGATCCGCGCCATCCCGGAATTGCCCGAGTATCTGGCCGAACGGCTCGCGCAGGGTCGCTGAGAGCCTGAGAGAACCCGTCGAACGCCGCGTCGATCGCGGCCCCTGGGAGATTTGATGTCGATGTTGCTCCGTGTCCTCCTCCTGTCGTTGTTGACTGTCTGCGCGCTCGCGCAGCAGGAGCCCGAGAAGTCGTTCACGGTCGACTTCGGGGCACCCGGTTCGGTCGGCAGCTTCCGCGCCCGCTTCGCCACCGAGGGTGGTGGCCTCGTCTACCTGTTGGCCGCGGACCACACGTTCCGCGTCGGTAGCGAAGACAAGTTGCTGTTGGCGCTGAACGGTCCGGACCACGCGCTGCGGCTGTCGATGCCGCCGGGCCAGGCGGCGTTCCTCGAGAACCCGGCGCTCGCCCGCTGGTTGGCGACGCCGGCGGCCGATCGCGTGACCTTCACGTTGGACGGCAAGGCCGGGTTGGTGCT
>CAMAUH010000067.1 GCA_945861365.1 Candidatus Kuenenia stuttgartensis | reverse complement strand
CGGCTGAACCTGATCGAACGCATCCTGCTCGGCAAGCGCCTCGGCGGCGACGAGGGCCTCGGCATCGTGCGCAGCGTGCGTGAGGCCCTGGAACTGCGGCCGATCACGCCCGAGCGCTTCGAGCTCCTGTTCAAGCTGGCGCTGCGCAGCGACGAGATGGCGGACAAGCAGGCGCAGTATCGCGGCGTGAACGACATGGTGCCGCCGCCGGCGCCGACCGTTGCTGCGGCAGTGCCGGCGCCGAGTGGCCCGACCACGGGCGGCCCACCTGGTCCGGGCGCTGGCGGCAGGCCAGCTGCTGCCGACCGGTCCGCTGCCAAGAAGGACGCGAAGTCCGAGGAGTCGCTCGCGGAGGGCGAGGCGGCGCCGGAGCAGAAGGCGCAGACCGGCAGCGACGACTTCTACCTCGGCCAGACGGTCGAACGCGGGGAAGAACTGCGCCGCCGCGCCGCGGCACCGCAGCTCTACCGCGCGGTGCAGAAGACGAAGGTGCTGATCGAGCACGACTGGTGGCATCGCCGGCGTGAGCAGGCGACCGCCGACGTCGTGGCGCCGAATCGCTTCTGGCTCGACTACGCGATCGCGCCGGCGGGGCAACCGTTCGCATCGGCAGCACTCGTCGAGGCCAGCACCAGCACGCTCGAGATGCTGATGGCACTCGCCGTGCTCGACCTGCCGTTCACGCCAGGCAAGCACGAGGTCACCACCGACGGCGGCAAGCGCACGCTGAAGGCCGCGACGCCGCTGCTGCTGGTGCGCAAGGAGGTCGCGAAGGCCCAACCGGCCGCCGCCGGCGACGCGCCGCTGCTGCTCGGCCAGAACTGCTTCCGCCTCGACGACCGCTACCGCTTCGTTGACGGCGAACGCCGCGATGCCTTCGTCAACGACGAGTTCCTCGTCGACGTCGCCTACGGCTGCCAGGTCGTCGTCACCAACCCGACCTCGCAGAAGCGCACCGCCGAAGTGCTGCTGCAGATCCCCGCGGGGGCGCTGCCGGTGCAGAAGGGCTTCTGGCAGAAGGGCGTGCCCGTCACGCTCGAGCCCTACGCGACCGCCACGCTCGAGTACGCGTTCTACTTCCCCACCGCCGGCGACTTCGCGCACTACCCAGCACACGCTGCCGAACGCGGCAAGCTCGCCGCCAACGCGCAGCCGCGCTCGCTGCACGTCGTCACCGCACCGACCAAGGTCGACACCACGTCGTGGGAGCACGTGTCGCAGCAGGGCTCGCTCGCCGACGTGCTGGCGTTCCTCGACGGCCACAACATCCAGCGCCTCGACCTCACCAAGCTCGCGTGGCGCATGAAGGACCGCGATGCCTTCACCGCGATCCTGGGCAAGCTGCGCGCGCGCCACGTCTACGTCGGCACGCTGTGGTCCTACGCGCTGCTGCACCGCGACGCGCCCACCGCGCGCGAATACCTGCAGCACCAGGACGGCTTCGTGCAGCAGTGCGGCATGGCGCTGCAGTCGCCGCTGCTGACCATCGATCTGCGGCAACGCGGCACCTTCCAGCAGCTCGAGCTCGATCCGCTCGTGCACCCGCGCGCCCACCAGCTCGGCAGCCAGCGCGTGCTCGGCAATGCCGACCTCGCGCGCCACTACACCACGCTGATGACGCTGCTCGGCTACCACGACACGCTCGACAGCGAGGACTGGCTCGTCGTCACCTACTACCTGCTGCTGCAGGATCGCATCGAGGAAGGCCTCGCCGCGTTCACCAAGGTCGACAGTGCGAAGGTCGCGAGCCAGCTGCAGTACGACTACCTCGCTGCCTACCTGTGCTTCTTCACCGGCGACACGCAGAAGGCGCGCCTGCTGGCCGAACGCCATCGCGCCCACCCGGTGCCGCACTGGCAGCAGCGCTTCCAGCAGGTGCTCGACCAGCTCGACGAAGCCGCCGGCAAGGCGCCCGCCAACCCGGGCTCCGGCCCCGCTGACCTCGCCGCCACCGCACCCGCACTCGATGTCGCGCTGACCGGCCGCACCGTCACCGTCACGGCGCAGAACCTGAGCGCCTGCGAAGTGCGCTACTACGAGCTCGACGTCGAGTTCGCGTTCTCCGCGCAGCCGTTCGCCGCCGCCGACGGCACCGGGGCAGCGTTCGTGCAGCCCAACCTCATCGAGGCGAAGGACCTGCCGAAGGGCGCGCCGCTCGCGTTCGAGCTGCCGGCCCAGTTCGCGCAGAAGAACGTGCTCGTCGAAGTGCGCGCCGGCGGCCTCGTGCGCAGCAAGCAGTCGGTGCCGACCGCGCTCGACGTCAAGCTGCTCGAGTCCGCGGGGCAACTCGCCGTCACCGCGCAGGGCAGCACGGCGCCGCTCGCCAAGGTCTACGTCAAGGTGTTCGCGCGCCTGCCCGACGGCAAGGTCCGCTTCCACAAGGACGGCTACACCGACCTCCGCGGCCGCTTCGACTACGCGTCGCTGTCCGACGACCCCAACAACACCGCTACCCGCTACGCGCTGCTCGTGCTCGATCCACAGCGCGGCGCCGTGCTCCGCGAAGTCGCACCGCCGGCGAAGTGAGCCGGCGCGCGGCGGAGCGCGCTAGCTCACAGCTGCTGGCGACCGCAGGGCGACAGGTGGAACACACCGCCCACGGCGTCGAACTCCAGCGCCTGCTGGATGATGCTCAGACCGGCGACCTGCGAACGCAGGGCGGTCGGGAACACCGTGACGAGGAACGCTTCGCCGGTCGGGCCCGCGATGGCCGAGCCGAGCTGCAGGAAGGTCGGGTTCACGCACACCGTGCCGGTCGAGCCCGGGAAGATCGCGCCGAGCGGGATCTCGACGCCGAAGGTGCCGAGGTCACCGAAGAACAGCACCAGCGAGCCCGCCGCCGCGGGGCCACGGAAGTAGTCGAAGGCGATGTTGTCGGCGCGGCCCGGATTCACTCCGCGCACGTCCGGCGACACACCCGACATGAAGTCGCCGGTGCCGGGTGCCGGGCCGAAGCCGATTGGCGGCGGGTTGGCGCTGCCGAGCAGCGAGGCCTGGTTGGTGATGCCGAGCACGACACCGCCGGTGCCCGGGTGCGCGACGTCCAGCAGCAGGCCGGCGCAGCGCAGCAGGAAGTAGTTGGCCGGCGGCACGAAGCTGTGCAGGTGCGTGTTGTTGACCGTGATGGTCGCCGACGGCTGCTGCGTCGCGCCGGGCACGTCGAAGACGGTGAAGGCGGCGCTGGGCTGGTAGCCGAACTGCACGTCGAGCGACAAGCCGTCCGCCGGCCAGGCCGCGTTCGCCGGCAGCACGAACGACACGAACACGTCACCGCTGCCGACGATCGGCACGTTGACCGGCGTCGCCGGGGTCACGACCTTGAGCTCCGAGCTGATGACGCCGCTGGCGGGCGCACCGGGGCCGGTCACGCCGGTCGCGAACGTGAGGCCCGCAGCAAGGTCCGGGAAACCCGCGTTCGTCGCGCTCTCGGGGTAGAGCTTGATGCTCAGCGTCTCGGCCGTCGTGAAGTTCTGGTCCTGCAGGATGAAGAACAGCGACGTGATCGTGCGCACTCCCGGCGTGGTGCCACCCCAGCCGGCGTAGTCCTCACCCTTGATCACCGCGATGACCTCGCCAGCGCCGGCGTTCAGCGCGCCGCGCGTCACCGCGCTGACCTCGCCGTTGTAGGAGAACCCGATGAACTGGGCTTGGGCAGCCAAGGAAGCGACCGCGACGGTCGACACGAGAGCGGAACGGAAGGTGTGGTGCATGCGAATGCGCGAAGCAGCAGGGGTGGCGGCGCAGTCTAGTTGCGCTACCGCGCTCAGCTACCGCAGGCAGGCGTGAAGAATCGCTTGCCGGCGCGCTGCCCGGGCGATCGCACGCTCATGCGGCAGGCGCAGACAAGGCGTGCAGCCGATCGATTGCTGCACGACGTCACGGGTTCGCGTCGGTTGGCCGACCTGCTCGACCCGCACATCGCACCAGGAACGAACGCGGCCGCTGTCGCGGCCGCATCTCGTTCAGGTTGTCACGCGCGACTCAGGAGCCGCCACCATCCGGGGGTGGGCCACTGCTGGCACCCGCGCTGGGCGGACCCTTCTTCTTGCTCTTGCTGACGCGAGGCCGACCGGCCTTGCTGCCGCAACCTTCTCATTCACCCGGCAGGGGCAGGCCCTGCAAGTCTTCGATCTCGAGCCGTTCGAGCCGCACTGCCGACTCGAGGTCGGAACGATGCTGGGCCGCGACCTTGGGGTCGCTCGATTGCTCGGCGAGCAGGCGCCAGTTCTGGCGCGCCGCTTCGATCTCGGGCTCCCACTCGACGCGGTCGACGCCTTCCAGGCGCATCAGCCACGTCATGTAGAACTGCGAACGCGCCAGCGCTTGCCGTGCCTCGGCCAACAGCGCCGGGTCGGTGTCGGCCTCGGCCGACATCAGCTCGACCAGCGTCTCGAGCTCCTGCCGCGCCTCGGGCAGCTTGCTCGCCTGCATGCGCGCCTTGTTGAGTTCGAGCTGCAGGCGCTGCACGGCCGACTTCGGCATGGCGTCGGCATTCTTCGGCAGCTTGGTCAGCGCGTCCTCGTAGGTGCGCACCGCCTTCTTCCAATCGCTCTTCGCCGCCGCTTCGTGCGCCGCGACCAGCACCGCATCGGTGCTCTCGAGCGCTTTCAGGTCCTGCCCCGGACCTTCGTGGAAGGCCCATGCGCCGACTGGCAGCAGGAGCCATGAGACCAACAGGATCGTTCGCATCGGTGTTCCTGGTGTAGGCCACCCTTCACGTTCGGGGCGGCGAGGAATGCGGGAGTCTATCGAGCGGCGGCCGCCCTCGGGTCGAGCCCCGCAGAAAGATGTGGTCGAGGCCGAGGCCCAGCAGCGCGCCGAGGGCGTACGCCGGCAGGTCGGCCAACACGAAGCCCTGGCCGAGCAACAGGGCGCCGATGCGGGTGGTGCGGAGCTCCTGCAGCCATGGCCAGGTCAGCAGTTGTGACAATTCGATCGCAGCCGCGAACGCGAAGGCCAGGAGGGCCAGTTGGCGGCCCGGCGCCGCCGGCGCGAACCAGGCGAACAGGCCGAATGCGGCGGTCGCATAGAGCGCATCGCCGGTGTGCTCCGCGAACACGCCGGGCAGCGGGTAGCGCCGCGACAGCAGGCCCGCCGCGATGACGGCGGCGAGCAGCACGGCCACGGCGCGGCGCGTTCGTCTCACGCCGGTTCGGCCAGCGGCACACCCGGTCGCCACGCGGTGCCGAAGCGGTGCAGCAGCACCGGCAAGAGCCCCAACAGCGCGCTGGCGATGGTGATCGCGATCAGCGCGTACTCACGCAGCGACAGCAGGTCGATCAGCGGCTTGCGCGAGTCCGCGGTGGCGGCCGCGAGCACGTCGCTCGGCACCTGCCGCTTGTTGCCGTTGTGGAACTCGCCGCCGAGCCGGATCGCCACCTGCCGCAGCGTGCTCTCGTCCTGCTTGCTCTGGTGGCCCGCGATGAACTTGCCGGCGAGGTGGTCGCCGACACCCACCACCAGCGAACCGCCGATCGACGGCGGCAACTGCGGCATGCCGGTCGACGGCACCGTGTCGCCGTCGCTGACGATCACCATCAACGCGCTGCCGATGCGCCACGGCTTGGCGATGCGCGCCGCCTCGGCGATGCCGTCGAACAGGCGCGTGCTGCCCGCCTTGAACGCGTAGCGCAGCTCGACCTGCGACAGCAGGTGGCGCACGACCTCGAGATCCTTGGTGTCCTCGACCACCGGCTTGGCGCCGTTGTAGGTCGCGATGACGGTCACCTTGAACTTGCCGATGCCGATGCGGTCGAACAGCGACTCCAGCAGGTCGCGCGCACGTTCGGCGCGGGTCTGGTCGCCGTTGGTGCCGGCGTCCTTCAGCATCATGCTCGGCGACACGTCGTAGACGAGCAGCAGGTGGCGCCACTCGTCCTCGGGGATCTCCTCGCCCTTGTGCACCTTCGGATCGACGTAGAGCAGCGTCAAAAGGCCCCAGCACAGCCCGCCGAACGCGGCGATGCGCAGCAGCGGCACCGCGCGCGCCCACGGCCGCGGCGCCTGCTGCGGACCGAAGGCGAGCTGCGCGACCTGGCGCACGCGCAGTGCATGCAACAGTTCGCCGATCGCCGCCAGCAGCAGCACCCCGAAGGTCGCGACGAGCGTCACCATGGCGTGTACCTCAGGCCCAGCTGCACGAGCACGTAGAGGCCGAGGATCGCGAGGCCGGCGATGCAGAACGGCGCGAACCAGTCGATCATCTCGGGCGTGCCCTGTTCGAGCTTCGCCTTGGTCATCTCGTCGATGCGGCGGAACACGTCGTCGAGCGCCTTGGTGTCGTCCGGGTTGAAGACCTCGCCGCCGGTCGTGCGCGCGAGGTTGACGATCTCGCCCGGCGCGTCGCTCTCCTGGATGTTGACTGCGAACAGCGTGATGCCGTCGCGCTTCAGCCGCTTGGCGATCTCCAGTTCGGCGCCGTTCATCAGGTCGCTGCTGAAGCCGTCGGTGACGAGGATCAGCATGCGATCGCCTTCGGCGCGCGTCGTCAGCACCTCGCGGCAGCCGAGCACCGCGCGACCGATCTCGGTGCCGCCGAAACCCGGCGGCGCCTGGTCCGGCGACATGAAGCCGATCGAGCAGCGGAACGCGGTCGGGTCCGAAGTCAGCGGCACCCAGTGCAGGTAGTTGTTGCCGAAGAACGTCAGTCCGAACGAGTCGCCCGTGCGGTAGTCGAGGAACTGGCTGATCGCCGCCATCGACGCGTCGTAGCGCGTGCCGGCGCCGAACTTCGCCGTCATCGACCCGGAGATGTCGACGCAGAACTGGATGTTGGTCAGCGCGCGCTTCTCCTTCGGCCGCGCCAGTTCCTGCGGCAGCGCGAGCAGCAGGATCGCCACGGCGAGCAGCAGCGCCGGCAGCGATTCGCCGACGCCGAGCATGCCGCGCAGCAGCCAGCCGCTGCCGCGGGGGCCGCCATCGGCGGGATCGCGATCGAACGGCAGCACGACGCGGCCGCCGCGCCGCTGCCACACGAAACACAGCAGCAGCACCGGCAATGCCAGCAGCAACAGCAACCACGGACGCCCGAACATCAGCGACTCTCCTTCGCCGCGATCGGCTCGAAGCTGGCGGCGGTCACCGAGCGGTACGGAGCCAGCAGCGCCTGCCAATCGGCCTCGGCCGGCGGCGTCGGCATGTGCAGCCACGCCTCGAGCTGCCGCAGCAGGGCCCCCGCTTCCGCGTGCTCGCGGATCGCGACGATCGCGTCGACGGCCCGCGCTTCGCGCAGGTCCAGGCGCGCGCGCCAGAACGCGACCAGCAGGCGTTCGAGTTCGGCCTTCGCACCGACATCGGCGCTGCCGGTGGCGACGGCCTTGACCAACGGACGCAAACGGTCGGCGAGCGTCGGCAGCGGCGGCGGCGTGCCCATGCGGCGCTGCCAGCGGCGGCCGACCAACAGGATCGCCAGCAGCCCGACCATCCACGCGACGCCGGCCGCGATCTGCAGCGCGGTGTAGCCATGGAGACGCTGGGCCGGCTGCGGCTTCAGCTCGCTGGGCTCGACCATGCCCTTGCCGAGCACCGTCGTCACGGTCACGGCAACCGGCGGCAGGTCCTGCGTCGGCGAGCCGTCCTTGCGCGCCAGGAACTTCGCGAGGTCGTGCTCGCCGGCCTCGAGGCCGGTCCATTCGAGGTCGTAGCGCAGCAGGCTGCCGTGCGGCCACACCTTCAGCACGCGCACCGCGACGGGCGCCTTCAGCGACGTCGGCGCAGCGATCAGTTCGCTGCCGGGCAGCACGATCTGCTCGATGTAGGCGCGCACGCCGACGCCGGCGGTGCGCTGGTCGCGCGACTGCGCGACCAGGGCGAGCCCGAGCACGAGGGCGGCCGCGAAGCCGCGCAGGCAGGAACGCACGCTCATCGCGCCCCCCGGCCGAGGCCCCGGGCCTTGAAGAAGTGGCGCAGGCGATGCACGAACGGCTGGTCGGTGCGGATCAGCAGATGGTCGACGCCGCCGCGCTGCAGTTCGGCCTCGATGGTGCGCTGGTCGAGCAGCGGCCGATGGCCGCGCGCGACGAACGGGTGCCCCGACTCCGCCTGCTGCGCGCGCAGCAGGCCGCCGCCGGCGAGCATCAGTTCGGCCGGATCCTGGAACTGCATCACTGCCACCTCGTGCTGTTGGGCCAACAACGCCACCGCGTGCACGGCGCCGGGTTCGTGCAGGTCGCTGCAGACGACGACGATCGACCGGCTGGTCAGCGTCGGTCGCAGTTCGGCGATGCGCCGCACCAGCTGCGTCGGCTCGTCGTGCGCGTAGCGGCGCAGCTTCAACAGCCACTGCAGCACCTGGCTCTTGGCGAGGCTCGGGTGCACGCGAATCTCGCGTTCGCCGCAACCGATCACGCCGACCGGGCTGGTGCGATCGAGGCACGCGAGCGCGAGCCCGCCGGCGACGTGCAGCGCCAGCTCGTACTTGCTGCGCGCCAGCGAGCTGACCACCATCGATGCCGACGTGTCGATCAGGAACCACGCGGGAATGCGGCGCTGGGCCTCGTACTCCTTGACGTGCACCTTGGTCGAGCGCGCGGTGACGCGCCAGTCGATCGACTTGATCGGGTCCCCCGACTGGTAGAGGCGCGACTGCACGTAGTCGATGCCGGAGCCGAGGAAGCGCGAGCCATCGAGGCCATAGCTGAGGTCGTTCGCGAGCCGGCGGATGCCGATCACGAACTTGCGCGCCGCCAACGGCTCGACGTGCTGCAGGAAGCCCGGCAGGTCGTCGTCCGGGCGCGCGGATGCGCCGCCGGCAGCTCCACGTGGCGAACTCATCGCGCCACTTCGCTGAGGATCTCCTGCAACACCTGCTGGCTGGTGTGGCCTTCGGCGACCGCCTCGTAGGTCAGGCGGATGCGGTGCAGGATCACGTCCTCGGCCAGTGCGAACAGGTCCTCGGGCAGCACGTAGTCGCGGCCGTGGATCAGTGCGCGGGCGCGCGAGGCCTTCACCAGCGAGATGCCGGCGCGCGGGCTGCAGCCGAGGTCGAGCTTCCTGTGCTTGCGCGTGCGGTTGACGATCTCGACGCAGTGCTCGAGGAACGCCTCGCTGACGTGCACCTTCTGCACGTCCTCCATCGCACGCACCAGCTGCTCGCTGCTGCCAGTGGTCTGCTCACCGAGCACGTCGAACTCGGTGCGGGCCACGGCACCCTTGCCGTCGCGGCGCACGCCGAGCTGCACGTTGCGGCGCAGCACTTCCATCTCCTGCTCCTTGGTCAGGTAGCCGAGGCGGTGCAGCAGCATGAATCGGTCGAGCTGCGCTTCCGGCAGTTCGAACGTGCCGGCCTGCTCGACCGGGTTCTGCGTCGCGATGACGAGGAACGGGGCCGGCAGCGGATAGGTCTGGTTGCCGATCGTGACGCGCCGTTCCTGCATCGCTTCGAGCAGTGCGCTCTGCACCTTCGGCGCCGCGCGGTTGATCTCGTCGGCCAGCAGCAGGTTAGTGAAGATCGGGCCCTTGTGCGTGCGGAACTCGTGCGTCTTCTGGTCCAGGATCTCGCTGCCGACGATGTCGGAGGGCAGCAGGTCGATCGTGAACTGGATGCGCGCGAACGCGAGGTCGACCGTCTTGCTGACGGCGGCGACCAGCAGCGTCTTGGCGAGGCCGGGCACGCCCTGCAGCAGCAGGTGGCCGGACGTCAGCAGCGCGATCAGCACGCGCTCGACGACGACGTCCTGGCCGACGACGACCTTGCCGACGCGCGTGCTGATCTGGTCGAGGAACACGCGGGTCTCGGCGAAGCGCGTGACGGAGGCAGCGGGAGCGGTCATGGGGACTGTGCTGGAATGAGGTTGCGGGAAGGCGCGATTCAGCCGGCAGTGCGCAGCCACGCCGCGGCGACCGCGGCGAGATCGAGGCTCGGGTCGGCAGCGCGGCCGAAGTGGCTCGCTTCGATGCGTTCCATGTCGGCGGCGAGGCGACCCTGGGCCTCGGCGTCGAGCCGCACCCGCGCCCGCACCTGCTGCAGCAGGGCCAGCACGGTGAACGGCGTCACGTGCGCCGGCATCTGCAGCGCGTCGGCGACCTTGGCCTTGCTGCCCGCCGCGGGCTTCGCGAACAGGAACCACGCGAAGTAGAGGGCGAACGCGAAGCCGATGACCACCCACACCCACACCGGCGTGTGGGTCGCGATGCGGCCGGTCAACGCGACCTCCGGCGTGACGGTGGCGAGGTCGGCGTCGTCGTAGCGCTGGTAGAGCACCTTCATGCCCTCGACCTGCGGCTTGCCGAACACGAAGCGGTTCGGGCTGCTGCCCTTGTCCGCCGGTTGCAGCGCCAGCAGCCAGACGCGCTCGGTCTCGACGCCGTCCTGGTCCTCGTGGAACTTGCTCACCGAAGCACCCTGGTCGTCGCGCTTGCCGATCGTGAAGCCGGGCAGGTCGAGTTGCAGCAGCGACTCCAGCGGCGGCACCAGGCCCTTCGCCTTCGCCTTGATCTCGAGCGTGATCTTGCCCTCGTCGGCGCGGCGCGGATCGAGCAGCTGGCTCAGTTCGACCTCGGCGAACGGCCGCACCTCGGCCTTGGCCGAGGCGTCGATGACGACCGGCGAGCTGCCGACCGGCAGGATGGTGAAGCCCGAGGTGTCGAGGAAGTCGAAGTCGAGCTGGATCGTCGGGATGCGGTCCACCTGCGGCCCGCGCGCCTTCAGCAGCAGGTACGCGTACGGCGAGTGCCGCCAGCCCGGTGCGTCGCTCGGCTTGCTCTGCATGCCTTCGCTGTTGAACGTCACCGACAACACCTCGAACGACTCCTGCAGCGACGCCGTGACGGCTTCCTGGAACTTGTCGCGGTAGTTCTCGAGCGGGCGGCCGTAGTTGTAGGCGTACGGCTGGTTGTTCTGGTTCGTCGCGTACTTCTGGAAGCCGCCGCTCTCGCGCTCGATCTCGGGCGAATGCACGATGTCGATGCGCACGCCGAACGGCTCGGTGCCGACCGCGGCCGGGCCATCGACCACCGCTTCGAGCCGCAGTTCGCGCAACAGGTCCTGGTAGTAGTCCCAGACCTTCTTCGCTTCGGCCGCGCGCTCGTGGTCGCCGACGATCGCGAAGCCGGCCTCCAGATAGCGGAACTTGATCTGCGGCTTCACCGCCGACATGCGCGTGAACATCGCGTTCGCGAACATGCCGAGGTGGCGCTCGGCGCTGGCCTTCGGCAGCGAGTCGATCGCCTTGCGGATCAGCGGCAGCTGGCTCTTCGCCAGCACGGTGTCCTGGTCGACGGCGCCGAGATCGGAAGCTCCGAGTGCCGCGTAGAACCAGGTGTCGAACGGGCTGATCGTCTCCTCGTCGAGCCGCAGGCCGTCGGCGACCTCGACGTAGTGCGAGGCGGCCTGCGCGAACAGCTCGAACGCCTGCTTGCGCGCCTCGGCGAAGTTCGTGCTGCGCTGCAGTTCGCGGCCGAAGTTGTTCTGGTCGTGCAGGATCGCCGCGACGACCGACAGCAGCGCCCAGTGCCGACCGCGCTTCTGTAGCGCCTGCTGCGCCACCTGCAGCGCGGTCTCGTAGCCGCGCGCGACCTCCATCAGCATCTCGCGCTGACTGCGCTTGGTCTTCTCCTTCTCCTGCACCGCCGGCCGCCGCCAGATCGTGGCGAGGTTCGTGCGCATCTTGCCGAGCAGCTCGCCGAGCAGCACCGGATCGAGGTTGCCGACGTCGCCGAAGACGCGCTCGATCGAGTCGAGGCGATAGACCTCCGCCGAGCTGTGCGCGGCGACGAACGCCTCGCCGAGCAGCTTCTCGTCGACGCCACCGATCGGCAGTTGCCGCAGTCGCTCGACCCAGCTGCCGAGTTCGGCGAGGTTGCGCTCCTGCTTGCTGCGCGTCAGCGGGATGCCGTTGCTGCGCTGGTCGAAGCCGTACATGAACATGTACGAGTTCGTGCGGCTGTTGTTGGCGTTCGGGTTGTTGTTGCGCATCCACACGCGCAGGAACTCGTGCGCCAGCTCCTTGCCCTTGCGCGGGTTGGTCTTCGCCAGCTGCTCGATGAACGGGAACGCCTTGGCGGGCTCGTTGACCTTCAACCACAGCTGCGCCGACACGGTCGCGAAGTGCGGCAGCAGCGCCGGCTCGAGCACCGCCGCCCATTCGGCCCCCGGCTGCGCGCCGAGCAGGTCCGAAGGCTCGATCGCCTGCACCTGGCCGCCGCCGCCGCGACGGCGGTTGGTCCAGAAGTAGTTGCCGAAGTCGTCGCGCTCCATCATCGGACCGAACGAGTCCGACTGCGAGTTCTGGTAGCTGTGCGCAGCCTCGGTGATCCAGCCCGCGGCCAGGATGCCGAGCGTCGGCTTCCACTGTTCCGCCAGCTGCGGCGCCGTCTTCAGCAGCGCCTCGACCGCGCTCTTCTGCAGCCGCAGGCCGTTGGCGCGGTACTCGATGTCACCCGGCCGCTCGGCGAAGCCCTTCGCCACCTGGCCGCCGATCGTCGCGATGATCTCCATGCCGCGTTCGGGCCGCTGCGAGAAGCTCTCGGCG
>CAMAUH010000066.1 GCA_945861365.1 Candidatus Kuenenia stuttgartensis | reverse complement strand
CCGCCAGCGCCCGCCGCCACCGACGACCTCGATGCGCTGCTCGCGAGCCTCGAGCAACCGGCGCCAGCCGCCGAAGCCAAGCCCGCGCCGGTCGCCGCCGAGGAACCGCCAGCGCCCGCTGCCACCGACGACCTCGATGCGCTGCTCGCAAGCCTCGGGCAACCGGCACCAGTCGCCAAAGCCAAGCCCGCGCCGGTCGCCGCCGAGGAGCCGCCAGCGCCCGCCGCCACCGACGACCTCGATGCGCTGCTCGCGAGCCTCGGGCAACCGGCGCCCGCCGCCGAAGCCAAGCCCGCGCCGGTCGCCGCCGAGGAACCGCCAACGCCCGCCGCCGCCGACGACCTCGATGCGCTGCTCGCGAGCCTGGAGACCAAGACGCCTGCGGCACCATCGGCCCCGACGCCGCCCCCGCGACCTGCGGCGCCTGCACCCCGCGGCCCCGCGGCAGATTCCACGAAGCCGGCGGAAGTGGGCCAGGTGCTGGACGCGTTCGAACAACTGCGGCGCCGCATCCAGGCCAAACAGACGCGACCAGGCGATGGCTCGAATGCAGGGCCTGGCTGACCCCGCGGATACTGCTGCAGCCACGATGAACGAAGATCCACCACGCAAACGGGCTGCGACCTACCTGTGGGCTGCAGCTGGCCCGGATACCGACGCCAGGCTGTTGCAGCAACGCACGTTGCTGGCGGCCTTCGGCGCATCGCAAGGATTGGAGCTCGTGGCAGAGTTCGCGGACCACGGCGCGGAACCGACCACTGGCCTAGCCAACCGCCCTGGACTGGTCGCACTGATCACTGCGATCTGCCGCGGGGAGTTCGCCGTGACCCTGGCAGAGGACGCCGACGCCCTATCACAGGACCCACTGCAGCGAGAACTCATGCTGCATGAGTTACAGAATGCGGGCATCGATTTCCTGACCGCCAACGCGAAGGCACTCACTCCTGCGGAGGAGGCCTCGTCCTGCCACCTGCGCGAGGTGCTGAACGCCTACACCGATTTCGGCGCCCACGACGCCGTCGCGGCCCTTCGCGTGGCGAGACCGCGCATGTCCGCATTGGCCAGGGTGCGATCCGAGATCCAGCGCATGCGGGAGCGCAAGATCAACTTCACCAGCATCGCCAGGCGATTGAACGACCTGGGGCTGCGCACCGCCGATGGGGCGCCATGGACCCGAATGTCGGCCTTCGAATTCTCGCGCGGAATGTGACCGAGTGGCCAGCAATGGCCGCCGCCAGCACCAGGGCCCCACTCGAGCACCGTCTCGACCCTGTGCCACGGCTCCGGGCGCACCCACCGTGCTGCTGCGCAATCAGCCGACGCTGAACCACACCAGCAAGGGCACGTGCAACTGGGGATGTGTGATCCAGGTGCCCAATCCGGGCACCACCAAGGTCATGGCGCCCTGACCGCACCGGCCGGACTCACAGCTGCTGCAGCTTGCGATCCAGCAGGTCCGCGAGACGACCGGCCCGCTCGCCGAGGTCCGCGACGTCCGACTTGCCGACCGCCTTGCTGAAGGCCCGGAACGACTCGTCGTCCTGTCGCTCCACGATGTCGCGATAGAGCATGGCCTGCAGCTCCCGCTGACGCTCCGGACTGACGACGACCTCCACCAGCGCCTGGCAGAGCATCGTCAGCTCCGACCGATCCAACACCCCCTCTTCATCCTCGTCGTCATCGAACGGCAGATCGTCTTCGTCGTCTTCGGGCAGGTCCGCCTCCTCTTTGGCGAAGTCGTCCGTGGTCAACACCACTTCTTCGCCCAAGCGCCGTCCGGCGAGGCCGTCGTCGGGGAACCGGTCCTCGATCACCAGCCGCAACGCCTCGATCGCGTCGGTGGCCTCGTCACCCAGCGCCCAATCCGCCTCGCCGCCCTCGGCGAGCTCCTCGCACTTCGCCAGCGCATCCAGGAAGTAACAGATGCGCGGCGAGGCCGACGACCAGATGCCCTTCCAGGTCTCCGTGCCACTGGCGCTCTTCAGATAGGCCTTGGCCTTCTTGCCCTGGACTACATCGATGATGCCCTTGATGGCCTTGCCGACCTCCTTCGGCACCTGCTCGCGGAGGCCCGGCAGATCCTTGTCTCCAGGCTCCTTCTTCAGCAGGTTCTTCAGGTGCTTGCGGGCCCGCCTGCCATCGTTGGGGTGCTTCGGGCGATCCGCCGGCACGGTCGGGTCGAGCTTGCGGTTGTCGCCCGGATGCCCGAAGGAGCCCTCGGTCTCCATCTTGACGTACAGCGCCACCTCGCCGTTCGGCAACAGCACCTCCTGGTATAGCAGCGCATTCATCCCGCTCGGCAGCGTGCCGGGTTTGTCATCCCCCAGTGGGTTGTAGAAGTCCTGGCCGCGCGGCGTCGGCCCCGCATCGGCCAGCCGCTCGACCCCGATTCCCCCCTTCACACCCCGGCCCTGCTGCTCGCGCAGGTGGGACGACAGTCGCGAATAGACCTGCGGGTTCTTGTCGAGGAACTTGCGCAGGTTCTTGCCATTGGGGACCGTCATCGCCCCTTTCTGATAGGGCCCCTTGTTCTTGTCCTGCGCCTTGCTCTTGAGAGCCCACAACAGCGCCTCGACGTCCTGCGGGTCGACGACCAGGTCCGGGTCGTCGACGTCGATCGTGCCATCCGCGATCTGGTCGACGAGCTCCAGCCCGCGCGCGGTCTTGGCGGCGGCTGCTTCGACGGCTTCCTGGCGTTGATTGGCCGCCATGTCGGCATAGCCGGGGATGTCCGTCATGTAGACGCTCACCTGCCGGTCACCGACAGGCTGCTTCATCGGCTTGCTCTTGGCCTTCTTCCGGACCATCTCGACCGCCTTCAGCAGCACCGGCAGCATCGTGCGGGCCTGGTTACCGGCGGCTTTGAGGTCACGCTTGCCGAGGAACTGCAGCGCGTTCGACTTCTCGACCCAGACCAACAGGCCGGTCTTGCCGAGCTCCGCCTGGTCGGGCTGGATCTTCGCGAGGATGACCGTCCACTTCTTCAGCTCCTTGACCTGGGCGTCGAACGCGACCAACAACTTGCCCCAATCCTTGCTGTCGTTCTCGACTCCCGTCTGCTTCTTGAACGCTTTCTTGAAGGCCTCGACCTCGGCCTTCTTCCGCTTCTTGTCTTCCTTGGATCCGGGCATCTTGGTTCTCCGATTGCTGTGAGGTGGTTCTGCCGTCAGGCGGTCGGGCTTTTCAGCTCTCGTCTGCAGAAGGCAGCTTCTATGTGTGGGCGCGAGCCAATGCGACGCGAAGTCACTCGCTCGCCAGTTGCGCCACGTAGCCGAGCTGGTCGAGCGCCGCTGCGAACGTGTCGGCGATGGACACCTCCACACCGAACGGGTTGCTGTCGCACGCCATGATCTCCGGGGCATTCAACCGCGTGCGGAAGGCGGCGACCGCCTTCAGCACCTTCGGCGCGGCAGCCTCGATGTTGGCGCCGTCACT
This sequence comes from Candidatus Kuenenia stuttgartensis, assembly GCA_945861365.1. GTDB lineage: Bacteria > Planctomycetota > UBA1135 > UBA1135 > UBA2386 > UBA2386. The sequence continues at coordinate 9,038 of CAMAUH010000066.1, read as the reverse complement.
GCCGGCATCCATCAGCGCCGCCATCAGCGGCACACGGGTTCCCGCAGTGAGCGCATTGAGGCCGCTATCCGCGATGCCGAGCAGGTCCACGTCGCCCGTCTCGCGGAGCGCCGACTGCAGCTGGGTGATCTGTGCATTGACGGTGTCGGTTGCCGCCGCGAACGCATCGACGGCGCTCAGCCAGATGTCCGGAATGCCCAAGCCAAGGGCTTCCAGCTCGGCCTTCGCCTCGTCGACGTCGAGCTCCCGATCTTCGGGATCATCCGCTTGCTCATCGCCTTCCGTGCCTTCGTCCTCGTCGTCGCTCGAGTCGGCCAGCAGGTCGTCGACCTCGTCCAGCAGTGCACCGGCCTGCTCGTAGTCCTTCTTGCGCGCCAGGACACCCGCCTCACTGACCTTCAGCTTGATTTCCTGCCCGCGATCGCCGCCCTCGGCCATCGCCTCCTTCACCGCGGGCAGCAGCGCCGCGAGCCGCGCATTGAACCCGGCCGCCGGATCGACCTCGACCGGCTCCGGCTCGGCCTCGCGACCAGCCGACACACCGGCCGCCGCGAGCAGCTTCTCCAGCGCATCGAGCGCCTTCAGCGCGGCCTCGAGCGAGCCCGCATCGGCCTTCTCTCGAGCGAACTCCACCACTGCGCGCATCTTGCCGGTGTCGCCACGCTGCTCCTTCAGTGCCTGCTGCAGGCCGGGCACGAGCTCCTGCAGACGGCGCCGGTAGGCCTGCAACAGCGTCTCGGTCGGCGGCGGCGAGACGGTCGCGCCGCGCGGCGGCGACGCTGGCGCCGCCACTTCATCCGGATCCTTGTCCGTGTCCGAATCGAGCTCCCGCGCGCCATCGAGAGTGCGCAGGCGGACCTTGTACTTGTTGCCGGTTTCGGCCAGCAGCGCCTTGGCCAGCTTCTTGGCCAGCCCACCCGAGGCCTCCTCCACCACGAAGGTGAAGCAGCTCTTCTCGTAGATGCACTGGCCCGTGATGAACTTGCCGCCCTTCGCGCCACCCGCGATCTCCGGCAGCAGCTTCTTCGTGGCTGGCCCGACCTTGCGGGCGACGATGACCGCACTGGACCCACCCGCGGTGTAGGCCATGAACCGCAGCTGCGGCTTGCCGTCTTCGCCAGGAACCGGCTCCCCCGGTGCCCGCGATTTCACCTGGCCCAGCGCGGCGATCAGCTTCTTGCGCAGATCCTTCCGGTACTCGTCAGCTTCCGCCTCGTCGTCGTCCTCGTCGTCCGCGCCATCCTGCATCGCGATGGCTTTGCGCGCCTTCCCCACCGCCTCGAGAACCTCGTCGAGGTAACGAACGACGTCCTTGTTGTCCTTCGCGTCCTTCCTGGCTGCCTCGGCCTTCTTCTCGACCACGGCGAGGGCCTTGCTTCGCGCCTCGGGGTCCTCGGCGTCCGTCTTGCCGTAGGCAGCCAGGGCCGCGCCCAGCCCCGGATCCTTCAGCTGCTGCTTCACGACCAACGCCTTCCAGGGCAGTTCAGTGAGGTGCGAATCGCTCATGGCAATCACGGGTCGAAGTCTGGGGCAGGTCGCCGAGGGTCAGCAGGCGCCTGTGCAGGCGTCGGCAATGGGGAGCATCGGCAATCCGCAGACGAGTCGCCGGCAGCCCGGCATCAGCGCCGAACTATGCCACGCCAGGCTGCACCCTGCAACACGGTGCCAAGAAGAGCCGCCACACGCGGAACGACACCAGCACGCTGCGTCGCGATACGCGCGGGGAATCCAGGTAGAGGATTCCATGTTCCGTTTCGTCCGTGCACAGTCCGGCGGCGCGGTTGCCGCGCCCAAGCCGCCACCCAGACGTGACAATGATCCAGTTCGCCAAGAAGGTCACCGCCAGCACGACGTTCCAAGTGGTGATCATCGCACTGATCCTGACTTCCGGATTGCTGTCCGGAGTCGAGACATACACGAGCCACGGAGAGTCCCCGGCCACGCATCGCCTGATCACGACGGCCCAGAACGTGATCCTGTGGACCTTCGTCGCCGAGATCGTTCTCAAGATCCTGGCCTGCGGGAGCCGGCCTTGGCGCTACTTCAGCAGTGGCTGGAACCTGTTTGACTTCCTGATCGTCGGCGTCTGCTTGTTACCGGTCGAGTCCCAGTTCGGGACCGTGTTCCGCATGGCGCGGCTGGTGCGCACCCTCCGGCTCGTGTCCATCCTGCCGAAGCTGCAACTGCTCGTCGGGGCCCTGCTGAAGTCGATTCCGTCGCTCGGCTACATCGGCATCCTGCTCGGCCTGCACTTCTACATGTATGCCGTGGTGGGCACGTTCATGTTCGGGGACAACGACCCGGTGCGCTTCGGCCAGCTGCACACGTCCTTTCTGAGCCTGTTCCAGGTGCTGACGCTGGAAGGCTGGAACGACGTGCTCGCGACCCAGTATCTGGGGTCCGAAGTGGGCTATGACGACGCCTGGAAGGTCCTGACTGCGGGGGCTCGCGTCTCGGCGGCACAACCAGTCGTCGCGACGATCTATTTCGTCTCGTTCATCATGCTCGGCACGATGATCATGCTGAATCTGTTCACCGGTGTGATCATCGGGGCAATGGAAGAGGCCTCGAACGAAGCCGCCGCGAACAAGCGACAGAAGTTGCTGGGGACTGGCGGCAAGCTGACGCTGGATGTCGAGCTGGCCGAAGTGAGCCAACAACTGCGGGAACTGTCGGGCCGGCTGGAAGTGCTGACGGACGCTCGCAGCAAGGAAGACCAGGCGTAGGCAGCGCGCCACCGCTTCGACCGCAGCCAACGGCCCGGCGGCCCTTCCCGGGCCGCGCTGATGCGAGCGCGCCAGCTCCAGCTCTCACTCCTTGCTGCCGGACCCTGGCTCCCCATCGAGTCCGTGCTGCTTGCGCAGCCCGGCCAGGAACGCATCCATAGGGACGCCGCCCTTCTTCCGTTCCGGCCGCAGTCCGACCAACCCCGCCGGCCCCGTCTTGGCCTGCGGTGACGCAACATCCCGCGGCACAGCCCCCGCCACCGGCCATTCCTGCCAACCGGCGAAGCGCTGCGGCACACGGCCACCCGCGCGCAACTGGCGCAGCTCCAAAGCACCGTCGCCGATGTCGAGCACGACCTCGCGCGTGCTGCCGCGACACAGCAGGATCGCCGCGTGCGGCACCGGGCCCAGATCGGCGCGGATGCGTTCCTGCACCTCGTCGTCCGGGATCTCGAAGCCGTCGAGGTCCGGGCACGCGCCCTGAGCCAGCGCCCAGCGCAGCCACGGCGCGCGGTCGTAGAGCCCGAACGCCGCCTTCGGCCGGCGGAACTTCGCCACCTCGCCACCGCGCGCGACCGCGTGTGCGACGAACGCCTCGGGCAAGCGCACGGCGTGCCGCTCGACGTAGTGCGCGAGCCCTTCGGGCCACACGTAGGTGCCGTCGGTCAGATCGCGGGTGCCCATGTCGTCGACGCCGCAGTCGAAGCGGCAGAACGACGGCTCGGGGAACGTCACGAGCACCGCGCCGGCGCGCAGGTAGCGCAGCACCGGCTCCCGCGCGGCCGGATCGAGGCCGCCGACGAGTGCCTGCGGCCGCGGCAGCGTCGACGGCGCGAACGGGCTGAACCACCAACCGAGGACTTCGAGGCGCGGCATGCGTGAGGTGCTGTGGGAACGGTGTGATACGACTCGGTGCGTCGCGAGGCGATCGTCGGAACGCGCACGGTAGCGCCGGCAGCCCAGGCCCGCGCGCTACTGTCCCCGCCGGCGCGCGCCAGCACCCCGTCGAACCCGCTCCCGCACGCAATGCAACCCACCCACCAGAGCCCGCGCCTGCTCGGTCTCGACGCCGCGCGCGGGCTCGCCGTGCTGCTGATGGTCGTCGTCAACTACGACATCGTGCTGTCGTTCGGCATCGAGCAGCCAGCCTGGCTGCGCGCCGTCTTCGATGCGTGCAGCGGCCGTTCCGCCTCGTGTTTCGTACTGCTGGCTGGCTGCGGCTTCGTGCTGCTCGGCGGCGCGCGCGCCCTGTGCCGGCGCGCCCTGTGCCTCGCGGTGCTCGGCTACGGCTGGTACGAGCTGTGGCCCGGCGACATCCTGCACCACTACGCGTGGTACCTGCTGCTCGGTGCGGCGACGCTGCGGCTGCCGGCACCGGCGCTGTTCGCGCTGGCGGCCGCGGCGATCGGTGGTTTCGCGGTGCTGTTCTCGCAGCTCGACTATGGCAGCGACTGGAACTGGCAGGAACTCGAGTACACGACGTTCTGGACGCCGCTCGGTCAGTTGCGCAGCGCCACCTTCAACGGCCTGCATCCGCTGCTGCCGTGGATGGCGTTCGCGTGGTGCGGCATGGGCGTGGCGAAACTCGATCTGCGGGCCACCGCGACGCGGCGTGGCATGGCGTGCGCCGGCGTCGCCATGCACACGGGCAGCTGGCTGCTGTCGCGCTGGCTCGGCGGCGAGCTGCCGGCGCCGCAGTGGCTACGGTCCGACTGGTATCGCGCCCCGGCGATGTTCTACGGCCTCGAACCGCTCCCGCCCGGGCCCCTGTTCGTGCTGTCGGCGACGGGCACGGCGCTGCTCGTGGTCGCAGCACTGCTGTGGACCGCGGATCGCGCGCGCGGCGCGCGGCTGCTGCAGCCATTGATCGCCTGCGGCCAACTGGCGCTGACGCTCTACGTGCTGCACGTGCTGCTGCTGTTCTTCGTGCTGCAACCGCTGACGGCCGGCTTGGTCGGTGGCATCGGCAAGCTGCCGACGACGGCCGTGTGCATCGGCGCGTTCGATACCGCGGCGCTGCTCGGCGCCACGTGGTGGCGCGCTCGCGGCCGGCAAGGCCCGCTCGAAGCCCTGTTGCGGCGCCTGAGCGGCCCGCGGCCGCGGACCGGCGCATGAAGGGCCGAGCACTCGCTATCCTGTTCGCCCCGTGAACCCGCCCGACCCCACGCCGACCGAACCGCCCCGCGACCTGGGCGACCGCGCCGCTGCCGCCCTGCGCTTCTTCGAGGACGTGCTCGCCGACCGCGGCCTGCTGGTCCACCTCGACGACGCGCTGCGCACGCGCCTGCTCGAAGTCGCCGGCCGCGTCGCGCGCCCCGATCCGTGGCAGAAGCGCGAGTTCCTGCGCGAAGCGGCCCGCCAACGCAAAGCCCACAAGCGCGCCGAGGACGAACGCAAGCTGTCGTCGACCGGCATCCGCAAGCTGCGCCGCGAGGCAGTGTTCATCACCCCGCCCGCGCTGCCAGCACCGGTGGCCCCCGGCGGCGACATCGATGCCGAACTCGGCGCGCCTGTGGCGCCGGCCGCACCGCACGTCGTGCGCGACACGCGCAACTGCTACGTGTGCAAGGTCGAGTTCACCGAGCTGCACCACTTCTACGACTCGATGTGCAAGCGCTGCGGCGACCTCAACTACCTGAAGCGCTCGCAGACCGCCGACCTGCGTGGCCGCGTCGCGGTCGTCACCGGCGCGCGCGTCAAGATCGGCTACCAGGCCAGCATCCTGTTGCTGCGCGCTGGCTGCCGCGTCATCGCGACGACGCGGTTCCCGCACGACGCGGCGCTGCGCTACGCGCGCGAAGCGGATTTCGCGCAATGGGGCGATCGCCTGCAGGTCCACGGCCTCGACCTGCGGCACACGCCGAGCGTCGAAGCGTTCTGCAAGCACCTGAACGGCACGCTCGATCGGCTCGACTTCCTGATCAGCAACGCGTGCCAGACCGTGCGGCGCCCGAGCGGCTTCTACCAGCACCTGATGGACGCGGAACGGCAGCCGCTGTCGCTGCTGCCGGCCGGTGCGCAGTCGCTGCTGCGTTCGCACGAACAGCTGCGCTGCAGCGATGGGTTGCTGGCTGGCGCCGACGCCGTGCCGGCGACGCTCGACGCGCTGCGCACGCACGATGCGCCGGAGCTGTCGCAGAAGGCGCTGCTCGCCGAGGACCTGCTGCGCAGCGAAGCGCTCTTCCCGGGCGGCCGCCTCGACCAGGATCTGCAGCAGGTCGACCTGCGCTCGCAGAACAGCTGGCGCATGCCGCTCGCCGACGTCACGACGGTCGAACTGCTCGAAGTGCAGCTGGTCAACGCGATCGCACCGTTCGTGCTGAACGCACGGCTGAAGCCACTGATGCTGCGCGTGCCGACGCGCGACAAACACATCGTCAACGTGTCGGCGATGGAGGGGCAGTTCTACCGCTCGTTCAAGACCGACAAGCACCCGCACACCAACATGGCGAAGGCGGCGCTGAACATGATGACGCGCACGTCGGCGAAGGACTACCTGCGGGACGGCATCCACATGAACAGCGTCGACACCGGCTGGGTCACCGACGAGGACCCGGCCGACATCGCCGCGCGCAAGGTCGAGGAGCACGGCTTCCATCCGCCGCTCGACATCGTCGATGGCGCCGCGCGCATCGTCGACCCGATCTTCGCCGGCATGAACAGCGGCGTGCATGTGTGGGGCCAGTTCCTGAAGGACTACGCGCCGACGCACTGGTGAGCGCGCGGGCGCGTCACGAGCCGATCGTCGCCGCGGCCGCGTTGCTGGCGACGAAGCCGAACGCGTTGGCGGCCGGGTCGAACACGAAGCCCTGCTGGAAGAAGCGCAGGCCCAACAGCGCGCTGCCGGACGGCAGCGGCCACGACCACGCCACCGTCGTGCCCGCCGCGGCGACCGCATCGAGCTGCAGCGCCTCGACGAGCAGGTTGCAGCCCGGCATGCCGATCGCCGCGAGCGGCAGCGGCAACGGCAGCCCGCCCGACTGCGTGTCCGACAAGCCCGTCGCCATCAACGCCAGGCCGGCGCCAGCACCGCTGATCGTCGCGGTGAACGTCGCCCCCTGCAGCGGCAACGAGCCCGCGCTGTTCGTCAGCACCGGCACACCGAGCGACCCGGCGCAGCCCGTTCCGAACGATGCATACGCGGCCGCGCGGCGCACTGGCAGGAACTCGACGTTGTCCCAGCCGACCGTGCCGCTGGTCTCGGTGATGACGACGCGGTGGATGCCGGGTGCTGCGAACGCGAGCGTGAACACCATGCCAGGCGCCACGTCCGGCAGCGTCTGGCTGCCGAGCAGCGTGCCGTCGACCGCGTAGGCCTGCACGGTGCCGGTGCCCGAGTTCAGCGGGCTGAGGTCGCCGCGGACGCGAAACCAATCGGTCGTCGCCGGCTGCGTCGGCGCCGCCGGATCGAAGAAGCGCAGCGTGATCGGCTGGATGTAGCGCAGCGTTCCGGCCGCGTCGGTACCGCCGATCACGTTCGGCACACTCGGTGTCGCCCCGCCGTGGTTGACCACCGCGACGAAGCCCCCCGTCGAGCTGAACGTGATGCCGAGCGTGGCGAGGAACTGCGTCGACAGGCGCGCCGCGGCAGGCACGATCTGCCCCGAGCCATTGCTCATGGCGACGAGGCCCGGCTCCTGGAACGTGATCAGGTTGGTCTGCGCCGACAGGGCGGCGAGCAGCAGCACGAACGAAGCGACGCGGGGTAGCAGTGGTGGCATGGCGGGTTGCATGGTGCGTCGGATGCAGGACCGCGATCGACGTGATGCGCAATCCGTCCGTTCCGCACGGCAGCCCGGTGAGCGACGCGGCGGCGCCCGTGTTCGCGGGTTTCGCAGGATTCCGCGTCAGGCCGGTGCCACCTGCACTTCGGTGGCCTTGCAGGCGATCCACACCCGCGCCCCCGGCGCCAGGCCCAGCTCCGCGACCGCCGCGGCAGTCACCTCGGCAACCAGTGGCACGGCCCCGCCGAGTGCCACGCGGCGCCCGGCCAGCGCCGGCTCGACGGCGAGGACCTCGGCCAGCCAGACGTTGCGCGGCGAACCACTCGGCCGCTCACGGAACAGCGACAGCGCGCGCGGGTGCACGGTCGCGATCGCCGGCCCTTCGTGCGTGGTCGCCACCACGAGGTGCGCGCCATCGCCCAGCGTGAACACGCTGTCGTGCACGTTGCCGCGCAGGAAGTTCAGGCCGACGAGGTCGGCTGTGTAGCGCGAGCGCGGCTGGCCGCCGATCGCCGCGGCGGTGCCCTGCTGCACGATGCGGCCCTGTTCGAGCACGGCGATGCGGTCGCCGAGCACGAACGCGTCGACGGGATCGTGCGTGACGACGACGCGCGGGCCGGCGAACGCGCGCAGATGCCGCTGCAGTTCCTGCCGCAGCAACAGCCGCGCCGACGCATCGACTGCCGACAGCGGTTCGTCGAGCAGCAGCAGCGCCGGGTCCGGTGCCAACGCGCGCGCCAGCGCCACGCGCTGCGCCTGCCCACCGGACAGCTCGCGCGGCCGCCGGTCGCCGAAGCCATCGAGGCCGACGCGCTGCAGCCACGCGTTCGCCAGCATGCGAGGGCTGGCGCCGCGCCCATTCTCGTAGGCACGCACCCCGTAGGCGACGTTGTCGCCCACCGAGAGATGCGGGAACAGCAGCGGCTCCTGCGGCAGGTAGCCGACGCGCCGTTCCTCCGGCGGCAGCAGGATGCCTTGCGTCGGCGCATCGAACACGGCGGCCCCGAGCCGCAGTTCGCCGGCATCGAGGCGCAGCAGCCCGGCCAGCAACTGCACGACGGTCGACTTGCCAGCGCCATTCGGGCCGACCAGCGCCAGCGTCTCGCCCGCCGCGACGTCGAGCGCGACCACGAGCTCGAGCGCCCCGCGCCGCAGCGTGCCGTGCAGCGACAGCGTCATCGCGACCCCGGCAGCCCGTGCCGCAGCAGGAACAGCACCAGCACCGACACCGACGCCAGGATCAGGCTCAGCACGATCGCGAGGTTCGGCTCGACCTCCATCGCGATGCCGCACGCGAGCGGCATCGTGCGCGTGGTGCCGGCCAGGTTGCCGGCGAACGTCTGCGTTGCGCAGAACTCGCCGAGCGCGCGCGCCCAGCACAGCAAAGCCCCGGTGCGCAGCTGCGGCAGCACCATCGGCAGCGTCACCGTCGCGAAGCGGCGCAGCGGGCCAGCGCCGAGCGTCGCGGCGACGTCGAGGTAGCGACGATCGAACGCGCGCAAGCCCGCCTCGGCGCTCAGCACGAAGAACGGCATGCCCATGTAAGCCGCGGCGATGACGGTGGCGAACGTCGTGAACGGCACCGTGA
>CAMAUH010000065.1 GCA_945861365.1 Candidatus Kuenenia stuttgartensis | reverse complement strand
ACGCATGGCGCGCATGTTCCTGGCCATCGCGCGCTGCAAGAAGCCGGTGGTCGCGCGCATCCACGGCCACGCGCTCGGCGGCGGCACCGGGCTCACCGCCGCGGTCGACGCGGCGTTCTGCAGCGAGGACTGCCTGTTCGGCCTGACCGAGGTCAAGCTCGGCATCGTGCCGGCGGTGATCTCGCCTTTCGTGTTGCAGAAGATCGGTGCGGGCCGCGCGCGCACGCTGTTCCTGACCGGCGAACGCTTCGACGGTCGCGAGGCGATGCGCATCGGCCTCGTGCAGCGCGCGGTGCCCGAGGCCGAGCTGGACGCGACGGTGCGGCGTACGGTCGACGAACTGCTGGCCGCTGGTCCCGCCGCGGTCGCCAGCAGCAAGGAGCTGATCCGCGCCGTGGCGGATCTGTCGCTCGAAGACGCGATCCCGGTCACTTCGCAGTGGATCGCGAAGTTGCGCGCCACGCCCGAGGCGCGCGAGGGCTTCGCGGCGTTCCTCGGCAAGCGCAAGGCGAACTGGATCCGCTGAGCTGGGCTGCTCGCGGGCGCTGCGGCGCATCTCCTGGTCCGCCGAGGGGACCAGGATCAGGACTGCGCGCGTCCCGCTCTGCCCGCATCGGCCAAGGCGCCTCCGGGCTTGGCGATGATGAGGATCGCAGCGGAGCTGGTCGGGCACCTTGATCAAACCGGGTGCGCGGTTACTCTCGTCTGCAGATCGCGTCGCCGGGAGAGACGACTATGTCCGAAACATCCTACGGGGGACTTCTGCGAACCGAGCTTCACCCCACCCGCTCGCTCGATGGGATGTCAACCTGGGAGCTCGGCAGCGGATTGCTGCAGCGATTGAGCCAGCCGATACCGCAAGACTCCTACGTGGAGAAGCAATCTCATCTGCGCTTGCTCAGCGCGCTGCGCTCGGCGATCGAGAGGCTGACGGAAGTGCCGGACAACCGGCAGTCGCCGCGTGGGTTGGCGGGGAACTTCGGCTTTGCCCACTACTGCTCGGCCAACTTCGGCATGCCCATCCGGGGTGTGACATACCTCGATGTCGGCTGTGGCTCCATCAGCCCTTTCTCGCGCATGTTCGCCCACTTGATGGCCGGTGCGTCGCGTGCCGCTTGCCTCGAGCTGGATCCGATCCAGGACATTGCCGGAGCCGTGCGCATGCTGTCCCGCATCGCGGCTGCGGTGGCGGTCGAGCCCGCGACGGTGTTCGCCGGTCTGCCGGTCGTCGGGCACGAGTGCTTGGCGAATGTCTCGGACTTCGACCTTGCGCGGCTCGCCCATGGTGACCCGGGCGGGGTCAACCTCGACCGGCTGATCTATCTGCAGCGCTCAGCCAGTGACACGGGCCTGCCGGATGCGTCCGTGGACGTGGTGGTCAGCAACAGCGTGCTCGAGCACTTGCCGGATCCGGAAACGACCATCGCGGAACTGGCCAGGATCACCAAGCCCGGCGGCCATGCCATGCACGGCATCGACGTGGCGGATCATCGTTGGTACGGCACCCCCAGCCTGCACCGCCTCGACTTCCTCTCCATCGCTTCGAAAGACCGGATCCTCCACGCCTGCAATCGACTCCGGCTCGTCGACTTCGAAGGCCTGTTCGACAAGTACGGCTTCAAGATCTTGGTGCGAATGCCCAATCCGCCGATCGAGATCCCGGCGGAGTTGCGGCAGCGGCTCGTCGAGCCGTGGCGGAGCATGCCCGATTCCCAGCTCAACGAGACTTGGTGCCAGTACCTGCTGCGTCGAGGTTGAGACTCAGCGCTGGCCGCGCAGCCGCAGCATCGCTTCGCGCAGGATCGGGTCCTCTTCGGCGAGCTGCTGCGGTGTCGCCGCGACGTGGATGTGCGGCACGATGCCTTCGCCCTCGAACATGCTGCCGTCGGGGCGCAGCGCCTGCCACGACGGGAGCATCGCGACGAGGCCGGGCAGCAGCGTGTGCGGCTGCGGATTGCCCGAGCTGCCGTACGAGTCGCTGCCGATCAGCACCGCCAGCGGCGCCTGCTTCATCATCAGCAGGAACGCTTCGCAGCTGGACATGTTGAGCGGGCCCATCAGCACGGTCACCGGCCGCTGGAACTGGTCGGGCTCGGGATTGCCGCGGATGCTGCGGTCCTCGCGGTCGCGGAAGCCGCTCTCGGCCTTCGGGTCGCGCACGCGGTGCGCGGCGTAGACCTTCTCGCCCTGCACGAAGAACGCGGCCAGGCGCTTGGCCAGCGTCTCGTCGCCGCCGCTGTTGGTGCGAACGTCGAGCACGAGGCCTTTGCAGTCGAGCAGGCTGCGCAGCTCCTCGAGCACGAGGTCGAAGTCGTCGCGCAGCTCGCGGGCGAACGAGCCGACGTACAGGTAGCCGATGCCGTCCGCGCTGCGCGAACTCATGCCGATGCGGCCGATGCGCCGCAGCTTGGGGAACTCCTTCTGCACGCCGCGCTGGTCGTAGTTGGCCGACACCGGGCGCAGGAAGGTCGGGATCGTGCAGTCGTTCCAGCGCACGCTGACGTGCGGGTCCTGCGCGGTCGCCAGCGCTTCGGTGACGCGCAGTGCCAGCGCCGGGCCGTCTTCGGCCGCGAGCAGGGCCTCGCGGTGCTTCAGGCCGATCTCCTGCCACTCGATGCCGATGCGTTCGCGGTAGGAGTAGTGGTCCTGCACCACCGCGAACAGGCGGTCGGCGGCGAGCGCCGCTTCACTGCCGGTGAACCGGGTGCCCTTGGTCGAGAAGCGCCATGGCCGCGGCGCCAGCCGGGTGCCGTCCTTCGCGGCGAAGCCGCTCGAGGAAGGGCAGGCGAGATCGAGCGAATAGACGCGGTCGGGCTGCAGCGTGACGTCGATCGCGAACGTGCGGGCGTCGACCCAGTAGGTGTTGCGCACGGTCGGGAAGCTGGCGCCGCCGCCGCACACCGCGTGCAGCTGGGTGTCCATGTCGCGGTCGAAGCGCACCAGCAGGGCCGGTGTCTTCATCGCGTCGACCTGGCTGGCGAGGTGGGCCGGCTCGAGCGAAACGACTTCGACGCGGTCCTGGGCGAGAGCGGGAACTCCGAGCAACGTCAGCAGCGCGAGTGGGAGGAAGCGGTTCATTGGCGATCGAGGATGACGGTGCTGTTCGTGGTGCCGTAGCGAGCTTGTTCGTGGCCGGCCACGGCGGCGTGCAGGCGAGCGAGGCGATCGGGTGCGAGGCCGGCGAGGGCCGCGCGCCGGGCCAGTTCGCGCGGCGTCTCACCGGGTAGCAGGCGCAGGCGCGCCGTGCGCAGTGCGCGCTGCAGCGCGAGGACTTCGGGGGTCGCGCCGGAATGTCGACGAAGGCAGCGGAAGGCCAGCCACGCGGCGAATGCTGCGGCCAGCGCCAGTCCCGTGGGTGAGCGCGGATCCAGCATGGCGAGCCAATCGCTGCGCGCGCGTTGGTCGAAGGTGGTGACCGCACCCCACCAGCGCTTCAACGTGGCCAGCCACTCCGAACGGTCGGCATCGGCGGCGGTGGCGGCGGCGACCACGTCGGCGGCCGGCGTCGCATCGAACGCGTGCCAGGCCCCGTGCTCGTCGAGCACTTCGACCCACGCATGCGCATCGCGGCTGCGGGCGATCACGGAGCCGTTCACGGGGTCGCGTTCGTGCACGAGGAAGCCGCCGACGACGCGGCATGGCACCGCCTGCGTGCGCAGCAGCAGCGCCAGTGCGGTGGCGAAGTACTCGCAGTGGCCAGCGCCGCTGCCGAGCAGGAACTCGCCGAGATTGCGCGCGAAACCGGGTTCGCCGGGCAGCTGGTAGCGGCGGTGCGTCTGCAGCCATGCGCTGGCGGCTTCGGCGCGTTCCTGCGCCGTGGCCTGGGCCGGCAGCTCTTCGCGCAGTTGCCCGGCCAGGGTCGCCACGGCCGCGGGCAGGCCCTGTTCGGGCAGATGCGTGAAGTGTCGCCGCACGCGCGCCGTCACGCGCACGGCGGCGGCGTTCGGTGCGAAGTCGAGTTCGAAGGTCAGCGGGCGCTCGGCGGCGTCGTTCGGGCGCAGCGCGTGCATGCCGGCGAACGGCAGCGGTTCGAGCGACACGCCCGGCGCCGATTGCAGCCGCAGGTGCGTGGCGCCGAGCGGCAGCAGCAGGCGTTCGCCCGAGTGCTGTTGCACGCGCACGCGCTTGGCGGCCGCGGTGGCGCGCGTGGTCAGGCTCCAGCTGCCGTCGTCGCGGCGTTCCCAGGTCGGGTCCGACAGCATCTGGCCCAGTTCGTCGGTCGCCTGTTGCGACCAAGCGCTGCCGTCGAAGCGCGAGAAGGCGATGGCGCGCCAATGCATGGGCACGTCGTCGGCCTGGCCGGAGGCCGGGATGAAGCGCGCCGCGATGTCGTCGCCAAGGCGCATCGGCCGTTCGTCGTCGAGGCGGATGCGTTCGGCGAGCCCGGCTTCGGCGCCGTGCTGCAGGGCGGTGCCGAGCCAGCCTTCGCGGCGGAAGTCGCGCGGCCAGAGCGCGAACACCAGCGCGGTCAGCGTCCCGATCGCCAGCGTCTGCGGTACGCTGGCGCGCAGCAGCGCCCGCACGGTCGCACCGTCGGGCCGGCTGCCGGCGCGCAGCAGCGAGTGCAGCTGCAGGCTCGGCACCAGCGCGAACGCATGCAGCGCGAACAGCAGCGACCAGGCGATGCCGGCGGCGAAGAAGCTGGTCACGAACGCGATCAGGAACGAGTTGAAGAAGACGAGGTCGGGGCGCTGCTGGTCGCCGACGTTGTTCAGCAGGTGCACCTGGCAGAGCACCGCGAGCACGAGGCCGTCCTCGAGCATGTGCAGCAGGCCCGTCGTGGTGGCGTGGTGTACGAGCAGGGTGAACACCGCGACGACGCCGCAGTTCCAGGCGGCGCGGTAGAGCCGGAAGCGCTGCAGATGCCGCAGCGCCGGGGCGGCCGCGGCGAGCGCCCACAGCGGCAGCAGGTCGGCGAAGGCGATGACGTCGGTGTTCTGCACGAACGCCAGATCGATCAGCGTCAGCAGCACGAGCAGGGGCAGCAGCGCCGTGTTCATCCGGCTCCTGCGGCACAGCACCGGGGCAGGTGCATCGCGCCGGGCAGTGCCGGTGGGGCTGCGGCCGTCGTCGGCAGGGCCGTGGCGGCGGCCAGCCAGCGCAGCAACGCGTCGCTGGTCGGCGCGCTGCCGCTGTCGAAGTCCTGGCTGCACAGGCGCAACGTGCGGCCCTGGTCGCGCGCCGTCAGCACCAGCTGGCAGGCCTCACCGAGCGCGCGCTCCAGGGTGGTGTCGTCGCTGCGGCGATCGAGCACGATCGTCACCGTGCGGTCCACGTCGCGTTCCCGTTCCTTGACGACCGCGGTGCCGCGGCGGGCGGTGGCCTTCCAGTGCACGTCGCCGAGCGCATCGCCGGCGCGGAACGGGCGCAGGCTGGCGAGCGAACTGCCGCGCGCTGCGGCGAGGGCCTGCGCGCCGTCGTGGGTGCCGGCGTGACGCGCGCGGCCCTGCGGCGCCAGCGGTGCTGGATGGGTGGCGACCTCGAGTGCTGCGTCGCAGCGGCGGCTGATGCGCACGAAGCCGAACGGGTACAGCGAGCTGACGCGCACGCCGCGCGCGCGCTGCAGGCCGCGGGGCCGGGCGGACAGTGTCGCGGTCGCCTCGCCGCCGCGCGGCTGCAGCGGCACCTGCAGCAGCGGTTCGGGGCCGTGTTCGCCGAGCAGTTCGATGGTGAGGTCGAACACCGGATGCGGCGTGTGCAGCTGCAGCCGCACGGTGCGCGAGGCCCCGGCCGGCGCCAGCGGCAGATCGAGCACGGTCGCCGCGACGCGGTGCAGGTTGCGGATCGCGAGCAGCGCGCCATACGCGCCGAGCACCACGCTGAAGGCCAGCACCAGGAAGAACAGGTTGCTGTAGCTGGTCGCGAAGTACGCGACCGCGAGCACCGTCAGCAGCAGCAGCGCCTTGCCGCCCGTGGCCGTCGGCTGGATGCGCACGGGGACCTCTTCAGGGCTCCACGGCGACCGAGCCGAGCAGTTCGCGCACCAGCGGCATCGCGTCGCCGCCGTTCTGCAGGAACACGCGGTGTGCCAACGCGGCCGGCGCGAGCGCCTTCAGGTCGTCGGGCAGCACGTAGTCGCGGCCGTGCAGCAGCGCGCGGGCGCGGGCGACGCGCAGCCACGCCAGGGCAGCGCGGGGGCTGGCGCCGAGCTGCACCGAAGGGTGCGTGCGGCTCGCCTGCACGACGCGGTGCACGTACTCGGCTACGGCGCGGCTCGTGTGCACTTCGCTCGCGGCCGTGTGCAGGTGCAGCAGGTCCTCGCGGGACAGCACCGGTTGCACGTGGGCGAGCTTCGCTTCCGGCTCGGCACCGAGGTAGAGATCGACTTCGGCCTGGATGTCCGGGTAGCCGAGTTCGATGCGGACCAGGAAGCGGTCGAGGGCGGCCTCGGGCACCGGGAACGTGCCGTGGAACTCGATCGGGTTGCGGGTCGCCAGCACCGTGAACGGCTGGCCCAGCGTGAGCGTGCGGCCGTCGACCGAGACGCGGCCGTTCTCCATCGCCTCCAGCAGGCACGACAGCGTGCGCGGACTGGTGCGGTTGATCTCGTCGGCGAGCACGACGTTGGCGAACAGCGGGCCCGGTACGAACGTGAACTCGCCGCGGTCCTGTCGCCACACCGAGGTGCCGACGACGTCGCTCGGCATCAGGTCGTTGGTGAACTGGATGCGGCGGAACTCACCGTCGAGGCAGCGCGCCAGCGTGCGCGCCAGCAGCGTCTTGCCGATGCCGGGGATGCCCTCGAGCAGCACGTGCCCGCCGGCGACCACGGCGCACAGCAGCGGTTCGAGCGTGCTCGGCGGCAGGTGCACGACGCTGGTGAGGCTCTGTTCGATCGCGTCGCGGGTGGCGGCGGCATCGACGATCCGGGTGGAGGCTGGCACGGGTCGCTTTTCGACCGTGGCGGGCCCGGCGGTTGGCGTCGGTGTGCTGCGGCCGGTGGCACCGATGCTGACGGTGGCGCGCGGCGATGGCGTCAGTTGCGCCGGTGGTCGGGCAGCGGCGGCTCGGACGGATCGTCGTCGTCGTCGGTGTCGGCGTCCGGTTCGTCGGGCAGGTTGCCGCCGGTCTGGCGCAGCAGTTCGCGGAAGCGCGGGTCGGTGCGCAGCGGATCGAAGTCCGGTTCGTCGCGCGCGAAGTCGCGGCACTCGGCGTTCAGGCCGCAGGCGATCGACAGTTCCTCGATGGCCGCCTCGGCGTCGCCGGCGAGTGCCAGGTAGCAGGCGAGGTTGAACCGGGCGAAGTCGTGCTTCTTGTCGTGCTCGACCAACACGCGCAGCGCGGTGATCGCGCCGCGCAGGTCGCCGGTGCGCTTGCGGCACCAGCCCTCGGTGAGCAGCACCCAGTCGTCGGTCGGGTGGCTGCCGCGCAGTTCGGCCAGATCCTGCAGTGCGTCGGCGTAGCGGCCGAGGCGGCACAGCGCGCGCACGCGGAACTCGAGGCCGGCCGACCGTCCCTCGCTCGTCAGCAGCGCGTCGAGCAGTTCGAGCGCCTTGTCCGGGCACCGCAGGTCGAGCCAGCCGTCGATCTGGTCGGCTAGGCGTTGCAGGTGCGGCGGGATCGTGAACACGGAAGCAGTCTCGTCAGGGGGTGGCGGAAGGACAAGTCACGTGCTGGCGAGCAGCGCGTCGATGCGGGGCCAGATCGTCGGTGCGGCAGCGGCCAGCCGGTGGTCGCCGTCCTGGATCAGGCACAGTTGCTTGCGAGCATGCGGGATCGCGGCGAAGAAGCGCTCGCTGGCGCGGTGCGGGATCACTTCGTCGGCGGTGCCGTGGGCGAGCAGGACCGGCACCGACAGTCGGCGCGGCAGGCTGCGTTCGTCGAGTGCCAGGGCGTCGGCGAGCACGTCGGCCAGCACGGGGAAGCGCACGCCGTTGCTGGTCGTCAGGCAGCCTTCGGAATCGAGCAGCGCCGCCAGGTTGCTCATCAGGCCGAACGCCGGGGCGACCAGCGCCAGGGCCCGCACCCGTTCGGGGCGCAGTGCAGTGGCATAGGCGCCGACGAGTCCGCCGAGGCTGGTGCCGACCACGACCGTTTCGCCGCAATGGTCCAGCAGGTGCACGAGGTCGGCGATGACGTGGCTCAGCGGCACCGCGCCGACGCGGCCGGAGGACTCGCCGTGGCCGCGCATGTCGATGCGCAGGAAGCGTTCCCCGCGCGTCCGGGCGTGCGCGAGCAGCGAGGTGCTCTTCTCGCCGCTGCGCACCGAGCCGAGGCCGTGCAGCCACAGCCAGGTCGGTGCGCGGCCCGGCAGCTCGTCCCCGACGACGAACTGGCCGTCGGGGCGATCGAGCCGGAACGGCCGCGTCACGGCGCTCACACGATGCGTTCGATCGACTCGATGAGGACGCGCATCGTGCCGGTCGGACCCGGGATCTCGCCGTACTCGCCGGCGGTCTTGCCGAGCAACCCCTGCGCGATGGGCGCGAGGTAGTTGATCGTGTGGTCGTCGTTGATGTCCCACGGGCCGAGCACGCGGTACGTCGTCGACTTGCCGCCGACTTCCTCGACGATCGTGATCTTGACGCCTGGCGCGACGCGGTCGTTCGGAACGTCCTGCTCTTCGATCAGGCGGGCGCTGCGGATCAGTTGATCCATGTCCTGCGCGCGACCGGTGAGGTTGCGCTGCTCTTCCATCGCCGACTCCCACTCGCTGTTCTCGCTGAGGTCGCCCAGCGCGGCAGCGGCGCCGATGGCCTTGCTGTTGGTCGGGATCTTCTCTTCGACCAGCACGCGGTAATCTTCCTTGATGCGGCGGAGGCCGTCGCGGGTCGAGAAGATCTGGTCGCGCTCCCAGAACGGCACGTCCGGCTTGGCGTGCAGGTCCGGGTAGTGGTCGATCGCGACGCGGTCGATCAGGTCGATGATCTCGATCGGGAAGTCGTCGCCCGAGCGCTTGACGATGCCGAGGTACTGCGCGAGGTCATCGCGGGAGATGCCGTCGCACGAACGGTGCAGCAGGCCGCGCTTGCCGGTCAGCAAGCTGGTCAGGCGACCGAGCAGGCGCGCGTGCATCTGGTTCTTCTTGCGATCCTCGTTGAGGATGCGCGCCAGGTGCAGCAGCACGCGACCCATCGCGATCGGCGACGGGCTCTGCTCCATGCCCTCGAACACGCCATCGCCGTAGAGCTTGCCCAGCAGGTAGGTGAGCACCGGGTAGCGCTTGGGATACGGGGCGATGCGCTCCCACGAGTGCATGCACAGGCCGCCGTGGTTCTGGCCGACCAGCTTGTCGACCACGTTCTCGAGCACCGAGTTCGGCCAGTCGAGCAGGGTGCTGACGCACTGCTCGGCCCAGTTCTCGCCGAGGGCCTGCGGCAGCAGTTCGATGGCGTGGGCGCGCGACGCCTGCGTGGCGAGGCGATCGATCGCCGTCGGCCGCAGCGAGCCGTCTTCCTTCACCAGCAGTGCGCGTACTTCCTTGGCCGCCGGCACCGAGGCCCGGTGGCCGTGCTCTTCGAGGAACAGGATGCCGTCGAGGATGTGGGCGTGCGTCGCCTTCTTCTCTTCGATCGCCTGCTCGACGACGCGCTTGGTCAGTTCGAGGATCTGGTTGCGGACTTCGGCGTCTTCGCTGCGCGCCAGGTAGTCACGCAGCACACCGATGCGCTGGCCGAGGTCGTTCTGGTGCGTCAGCGCCACGGTGGCTTCGTCGACGAGGCCGACCGGCTTGTCGCGCACGACGAACGTCGGGCGCGTGGTCGAACCTTCGACCTTCAGCCACGGATCCTTCGCCGCGGCAGTCTTGGCGCGCTTCCAGAACGTCGGCCATTCCTTCTCGCTGACGACGGCGGGCGACAGTTCGTTCTTCAGCTGAAGGCTCGTGATCGTGCCGCGATACAGCGCGGCGGTGCGGCGCAGCAGCAGGCTCGGCTCCTTCTCGGCTTCGGCCTTCAGCTCGTCCATGCGCTGCAGCTTCATCGCGCGCAGGTCCTGCGCGTCGAGCGGCTTGAAGCGCGACAGCAGTGTGTCGAGCGGGAACGCTTCCTTGCGGCCCGTCGCGAAGTGCACGGTCACTTCCATCGTCGCGGCCGTGAAGTCGGTGATCGCGCCTTCGCCCCAGCCGGCAGCGTGGTAGACCACGTGGCCTTGCGTGAAGCGGCGCAGGCGATCGAACTCGAGGATCGCGTTGACGGTCGTCGCGGTGTCGAGTCCGGCGCGCGTCTTCAGCACCGGTAGCCACTCCTGGTCGGAGTAGCGCTTGTCGATCAGGCCCACGACCGTCTTCGCGAGCGCGTCGTTGTGCGCACTCTTGCGCATCGCGCGGAAGCCGAGTTCGAGCGCAGCTTGCGTCTCGTTCTTGGCGGCCAGCGCTTCGATCATGGCAGTGGCCATGACCAAGGCGCGGCTCGCCATGTCGCGGTCGCACAACAGATCGATGACCGTCGCATAGCGAGCGGTTTCACCGGGATCTGGTGAGCGGGCCGCCTGGGTCCAGGCGGTCTCCAGGGAATCAAGTTGTAGGGAACGCGCGAACTGGACGAGGTCGGTCGTCAACGTCGTGGCCCGTCAGGGGTGAGAGCGGACAAAAGGGGCGGGGACGATACATCGCCCTCACCCAGGCCGCCAGCGTGCGTTCGGGCATTGGGCAAACCCTTCGCGTGGCGCTCCCCCTCATCCGCCGGTCATTCGGCCAGGCGCGCGATCAGCGTGTTCAGGTTCGTGGCCGAGCAGGCTTCGTCGTACGAGGCGAGCGGCACTTCCTCGAGCGTTTCGTCGGCGCCCACCAGGATCACGTAGAACTCGGTGCCGTACTGGGCCCGGAAGGCCACGATCTTGCGCAGGATCGGCGCATTCGGCTCGTCGACGGCCTCGACCACGACGCCCTTGCCTTCGCGGCCGCGGCCGCGCAGCACCACCATCGGGGCGTAGGCGGCGACCTTGTTGTCCTCGAAGCGGATCTCGTAGTGGCGCGGGCTGTGGCTGTGCACGACGCCGGCCATGCCGAGCCGGTTGCACAGGTCCTGCTCGAGCTTGCTCGACAGCAGGCGACCGCCGCAGCGACCGAAACCGACGCCGCCGCCGCCGTGCGCCATCAACACGTCGTCGTCATCGAGGTTGGCGATGGCGCGCGGCACGAAGTTCTTGGTCATCCCCTTGTTCCGGTTGGGGGTCGGCGTGGCGACGGCCGCGGTTGCCTTCTTGCTCTTGCCGGCGGGCGAAGTGGCCTTGTCGGCCTTCTTGGCAGCGGCCTTGGGCTTGGAGCTGGCGGTGGACTTGGGTGTTTTTGAAGCCATGGTCATGGGGCGTGCGCTCGCGGCTGTTGTCGATTCGCTTCTGCGCATCAGCGGCAGGGTGCGGGGGCGACTCCGGCCAAGGTCGTGCGAGGCATTCGCCGAATCAGGAAGGCGACGACCATAGCAGAATCGCGCGCGCTCGGAAGCCCCGCTGGCGGACGGCGCTTTGCTGTGCCGCACTCGCCGTTGCCGTCGTCGGGATCGCGCGCCACACTCGCCCGCCCATGTCGGCCCCCGTGTCCCCTGCACCAGCCGCCGACCCGGCCGAACGCGTGTTCACGTGGCCGCTGGTGGTGTTCCTGACCCTCGTCGCGGCGGTGGTGGGCCAGGGGTTGCTGGCCAGGCTGAGGCAGCCGGACCTGCCCGGGGCCGTGCGCCTGCTGGGCGATGGGGATCTCGATGGGGATGAGCGGCGGCCGGTGTTGGAGCGCGTGCGGGCGCTCGGTGCTGGCGACAGCGGCAGTTTCGGCAATTGGGCCGCGCTGTTGGCCTGCATCGACCTCGCCGATGCGCCGGGGCATGCCGCGGCCACGGCGGCGCTGGGCGGTGAGCCGTGGCGGCACCTGCCGTCGGCCGCCGAGGCGCGCTTCCTGCACCTGGGCAACCCGTTGCTCGGCAACGTGCTCGCGGCCGCGGTGGCGGAAGGGGGCGGCGATCGCGCCGCGGCGCGCACCAGGTGGCAGCAGGTGGCGGCCCAGGCGCGGATGATGGGCAAGCCGTTCCCCGCCGAGCTCGCGGCGGCTGCGCTCACCCGACTGCAGTGACTCCGGGCCGCGCAGCCATTCAAGTCGATCCACCGATGCGACCGATGTTTCGCCCTCGGAGGCAAGTCGGCGCATGGATGACACTCGATTGGGCACGATCCTGCTGGAAGGCGGGGTCGTCGATGAAACCGGGCTCGAGCGGTGCCTGGCGATCCAGGCTCTCACGGGGAGCACCCGCCCCATCGGCCAGATCCTGGTGGAGCACGGTCTGCTCGATGAGCCGACGCTGAAGCGGCTGATCGAGCTGCAGCGCGATCGCATCGAGCTGCGGCGCGCGCAATCGCCGCCGACCAGCATGGCGTCGGCGGCATTGCTGACCGCCGCCGCTGCCAATGGCGCCACCGACCTCGTGGTCAGCGAAGGGCGCCCGGCGCGGATCCGCGTCGGCGATGCATGGCAGCAGCTGACCGACGAGCCGTTGAGCGGCCCGGAAGTCTGGGACTTCGTCCGCGAGACGATGGGCAGCGAAGTGCTCGA
>CAMAUH010000064.1 GCA_945861365.1 Candidatus Kuenenia stuttgartensis | reverse complement strand
CCAGCCGGCACGCGGTGGCGACCGCGGCGTCGTCGGTCTGCTCGCCGCGGATCACCTCGACCAGCGGCATCTTCTCGGGCGGGTTGAAGAAGTGGATGCCGACCACGCGCTGCGGGAACGGCACGCCGGCGGCCATCTGCGTCACCGACAGCGAACTGGTGTTGGTGGCGATCACCGCGTCGGCCGGCAGGCCGCGCGCGATCGCGTTGCCGATCAGGTTGCGCTTGGTGCCGAGGTCCTCGACGACCGCTTCGAGCCACAGGTCGGTGGAGCCGAGCTTGCCCCATTCGGTGCCGACCGCCAGTGCGTCCTGGATCGCTTGTGCGCCGTGGCGTTCGAGCTGGCCGCGCCGGGTCCGCTTGTCGAGTTCCTGCTGCAGGCGGGCCTTCGCGCGCTGCAGCGGGGCCAGGTCGACGTCGCACAGGCGCACGCGCAGGCCCTTCTCGGCCAGCTGGCCGGCGATGCCGGCACCCATGACGCCGCCGCCGACGACCAGTGCGCGCTGCAGGTCGCGCGCGCGTTCGTGCTTGCCGAGGCGCTTGGCGCGCTCGGTCAGGAAGAACAGGTGCACGAGGCCCTTGCTGACCGGGCTGACGATCATCTCGCCGAGCGCCTTGGCTTCGGCGGCGAACGCCGCGGCCGGCGCCAGCGTGAATGCGTTGATGCAGCACT
This sequence comes from Candidatus Kuenenia stuttgartensis, assembly GCA_945861365.1. Classification (GTDB taxonomy): domain Bacteria; phylum Planctomycetota; class UBA1135; order UBA1135; family UBA2386; genus UBA2386. The sequence continues at coordinate 11,836 of CAMAUH010000064.1, read as the reverse complement.
GCAGCGCCGCGCGCGGGGCCGGGTAGAAGCGCGCCTGTCCCTTGGCCAGCGCCTTGTTCGCCGCGCGCACCGCCAGCGCGCGCAGCGGCGTCTTGCTGAGCCAGAACGCCATGCCGCGCAGCGAGCGCTTCGGCGCCTTCTTGTGTTTGCCGGCCAGGCGCTCGACCTCTTCGCGCGCCGCCTGCTGCAGCTTCGCCGCGGGCACCAGGCGGTCGACGAGGCCGAGCTTCCGGGCCTGTTTGCCGCGCAGCAGCTTGCCGTTCAGGATCAGGTCGAGCGCCGCCGGCAGGCCGCACAGCCGCGACAGCGTGAACGTGCCGCCGAAGCCCGGCACGATGCCGAGCTTCACTTCGGGCAGGCCGAGCTGGGTGCTGCCGTGGTCGCTGGCGATGCGCACGTCGGTGAACAGCGCCAGCTCGAGGCCGCCGCCGAGGCACGGGCCTTCGATCGCGGCCACGACCGGCACGTGCAGTTGCCGGCAGCGCTGGAAGATCGTGCGGCCGCGCTGCGCCGCGGCTTCGCCGTCGGCCACCACCGTGATGCTCTGGATCAGGCTGATGTCGGCACCGGCGCAGAACATGCCCGGGCCCGGGCCGGTGATGACGACGCCGCGCACGCGCGCGTCGCCGGCGAGCTGCTGCAGCGCGCGGTCGAGCGATTCGAGGCGGGCCACGGTGAACGTGACGACCGGCTCGTCGGCGCTGCCGAGGCGCAGCCAGGCGATGCCGCTGCCGTCCACCGCGAAGGTCACGACGCCGCGTTCCTGGGCGGGTTGCTGGCTGTTGCCGCTGCCGCTGCCGGTCTGCACGTTGTGGTCGTCGACGGATTTCATGCTGCCTCCAACACGACGGCCTGGCCCTGGCCGCCGCCGATGCAAAGGGTCGCCAGGCCGTGGCGGGCGCCGCGGCGCCGCAGTTCGTGCGCGAGCGTCAGCAGCAGGCGCGCACCCGAGGCGGCGATCGGGTGGCCGAGCGCGATCGCGCCGCCGTTGACGTTGAGGCGGTCGGGATCGACCGCGCCGATCGCGCCGGGCAGGCCCAGTTCGCGCCGGCAGTAGTCGTCGCTGGCGAACGCGGCGGTGCAGGCGAGCACCTGCGCGGCGAACGCTTCGTTCAGTTCGATCAGGTCGAGTTCGTCGAAGCGCAGGCCGGCCTTGGCGAGCGCCTTCGGCGTCGCGTGCACCGGGCCGAGCCCCATCGTCGCCGGCGACAGCGCCGCGGTGGCGCTGCCGCGCACGATCGCCAGCGGCTGCAGGCCCAGCGACTTCGCCTTCGCCACCGACATGCACAGCAGCGCCACGGCACCGTCGGTGACCTGGCAGGCGTTGCCGACGGTGACGTCGCCTTCGCGGCGATCGAACACCGGCTTCAGCTTCGCCAGCGCCTCCGCGGTCTGCTCGCGGCGCACGCCGTCGTCGTCGGTGACGGCGGCCTGGAACTTCGGTGGCACCACGAACGGCACGATCTCGTCGTGCAGCCGCAGCTGCTGCTGCGCCTTGCTGGCGCGGCGGTGGCTCTGCAGTGCGTAGGTGTCCATCGCGCCGCGGCTGATGCCGAACTGCCGCGCGATGCGTTCGGCGGTGTCGCCCATCGACTGGCCGATGCTGGCGTCGGTCAGGCCTTCGAGCACGGCGATGCGCGGCTGCAGCGCGCGCGGGCGGAACGACAACAGCGCGGCGAGCTTCTGCGGCAGCGAGCGCGCCTTGCCCAGGCGCGTGAAGAACTTCACCAGCTGCGGTCCCATCAGCAGCGGGAAGTTGCTCATCGACTCGGTGCCGCCGACCACGAACACCTCGCCGTCGCCGGCCTTCAGCTTCTGCTCGGCCACCAGCACGGCTTCCATGCCGGAGCCGCAGTTGCGCATCACGGTGACCGCCGGCGTGTGTTGCGGCAGTCCGGCGCGCAGCGCACACAGGCGCGCGACGTTCGCTTCGCGCGGGTCGGGCCCGGCACAGCCGAACACGACCTCGTCGATCGCCTGCGGGCGGACGTCGGTGCGATCGAGCAGCTCGCGGATCACGTGCGCGCCGAGGTCGGCGGCGAAGGCGCCCTGCAAGGCACCGCCAGCGCGGCAGAACGGCGTGCGCACGCCGGCGACGATCGCCAGTTCCCGGGACGGGTTGCGGTGGTTCATGACTTCGGCCTCGCGTCGACGAAGCGACGCTCCTTCATCTCGGTCTCCATGCCGATGCGGCGCAGCATCGACTCGAGGCCGAGGAACTCGACGTGGTTGGGAGTCAGTTCGAGGCGCGTGTGGAACGTCTCGCGCACACGCGCCGCGGTGGCCTCCGGCGCGCAGCCTTCACGCAGCGCCAGGTGCACGGTCATCTCGTCGACCTCGAGCGGGTCGTCGTCCTTCTTGCGCAGCTCGATCTGCCATTCCTCGACCTCCGGCATGCCGCCGAGCAGCACGGCGCAGTCCTCGAGGTTGACCAGCGTGCCCTTCACCTTCAGCAGCTGCAGGTCCTTCAGGCTCGATTCGCGCGTCAGGTCGCTGCTGATGCGCGGCACGGTGCGGCCGCAGTGCGGACACGGCTCGTGGCGCAGGCCGCCGCGCACCAGGTCGCCGGTGCGGTAGCGGAACACGGTGCTGGCGCGCGCATTCAGCGGCGTGAACACCAGCTCGCCGTCGTGGCCTTCGGGCACCACCTCGCCGGTGCGCGGATCGACGACCTCGAAGATCGCCAGGTCCGGGTACAGGTGGTAGCCGGTGTAGTCGTTGCCCGGCGTCGGGCACTCGGCGAACGCCATGCGCGCCTCGGTGAAGCCGTAGGTGCCGAACACGCGCACGTCCTTGGCGCCGAGTTCCTGCAGCAGCGCGACGATCTTCGTCTTCATGCCCGGCGGCACGCGTTCGGCGCCGAGCACGACGCAGCGGATCGACGACAGGTCCATGTGCTCCGCGGCGGCGCGGCGCAGCAGGTGGTAGACGTAGCCCGGCACGCCGATCAGCACGTCGGCCTTCAGCCGCGTGATCGCGCGCAGGTCGCCGCTGCTGCCCATCACCTTCCCGCCGCCGGTCGACAGCGCCATCATCCCGGTCGCCTGGCCGGCGAAGAACACCTGCCAGAAGGCGAGGTGCGGCGCGTACGGGAACACGTTGGCGATGCGGTACTCGGTTTCGAGTCCCATCACGTCGACGAGGCGCCGGCCGGTCTCGTGCAGGTTCTGGATGTCGTGTGGCGAGTAGAAGAACGGCACCGGCTCGGCGCTGCGGCCGGTGGTGAAGGTCATGAAGCACGGCGCGTACTCGGCGCGGATGCGCGCGCGCACCGCTTCGGCGCCCTGCGTCCACTTCTGCCACAACAGCGGCAGCTTCTTCTGCAGCGGCCACGCGGCGCGGATCGCCGCGGCATCGGGCTGCAGCACGAACTGCTTGAAGCGCTGCGGCGTCTCGGCCGTCGGCAGCAGATCGCGTTTCTGCGACAGCGGCAGGCGGCGCAGATCCGCCACGGTCTTGATGTGCTCCGGGCGCACGCCGTGTGCCTTGAAGAGCTCCCGGTAGAAGGGTGAGAACGGGATCAGCTGCTCGCGCACGTAGCGCTGCAGCAGGTGGTCCTGCATGTCGCGCTGTTCTTCGCGCGTCATGCGCTGCAGGCGTTGCCAGCTGCTCATGGGTTCCCTCGCTGTCCTTGTTCCTAGTTGTCGTCCGCGCCGGGTTGCCTGCTACAGGCAACATCGGCACGCAGTCGATCTAGGTAGAGCAGTGCTCGCGAACGGGCCCGCGCGCGCCGCTCCGGCGTGCGCCGACCGCCGTTCGTCCGTGCTGCGGAACGAGCCGTGAGAACGCCGCCTTCGCACCAGGCCGGACCCGGGACCGGCAGCCAGCGCCAGCGCCGCACCGTGTTGGTGCTCGGCGGCGGCGGCATGCGTGGGTTCTGCCACATCGGGATCGTGCGGGCGATCGAGCGGCTCGGCCTGCGCGTCGACGAAGTGGTCGGCACCAGCATGGGGGCGGTGATGGGCGGGCTGTTCGCGGCCGGCAACGACAGCCACCGCATGGAGGAAGCCGCCGCCGAGATCTCGCTGAAGGAGTTCTTCCGGCTCAACCTGCTGAAGTTCCTGGTGCGCGGCTACCGGCACGCGTCGGTCTACAAGGGCTCGGCGTTCCACTCGCTGCTGCACAAGTGGCTGCCGCACACGTCGTTCGCCGAGCTGCAGCGGCCGTTCTTCTGCAACGCGTTGTCGCTGACGACCGGGGCGTCGCGCTTCTTCGGCATGCCGGGTGCCGACGCGGTCAAGGTCGCCGACGCGGTCTACGCGAGCGCCTGCCTGCCGACGATCTTCGAGCCGGCGGCGATCGGCGGCGACCACTACGTCGACGGCGGCATGACCGAGACGCTCGGCCTGCGCATCGCGCGGGCGCGTTCCGCCGACCTCGTCATCGCCGTCGACCTGTCGCACCGCGACCAGCACGCGCCGACCGAGTTCAAGGCGACGCTGCCGCACATCCTCTTCCAGACCTACGAGGTGATGGGGCAGGCGCTGAACGAGCACAACCTGCACCGCTACGTCGACGACCGCACGGTGCTGATCAAGCCGAAGGTGTCGCACCTGCCGCTGCTCGACATGCCCGACGTGCGCGAGATCGTGCGCATCGGCGAACACGAGGCGCTGCAGGTGCTGACCACGCACCCGCTGACGCGCTACCTTTGCGACGCGAAGGTCGTGGAGGAGTGCGAGCGCACGATCACGGCGCCGAAGGACCACGTGGTGCTCGACGTCGACATGAACGCCTGCATCCACTGCGGCATCTGTGCGGCGACGTGTGCGACGGCGGGGTTCGCCGCGGTGCCGCTCGGCGACGTGGTCAGGAAGCTGCACAACTACGAGTGCACGCGCGACATGGCCTGCGAACGCAACTGCCCGACGCAGGCGATCCGGCTCGGCAACCTGTAGGCGCCGGGCAGCGGCGGCGGCCGGGATTTCGGCCCGAACGAGGTCGATGCAGGTACTCGCACGCCCGCCGCTGCATGCGACCTGGAGCCGCGGCCCCGCAATGCGGCCTGGATTCCCGCGCCGCGCCGCCGATCATGCGCCGCCATCGCCGCGGCGTGCGATCTGCATCCCGGGCGGCGGTTTTGCTGAACGCTCGGCCACAGTGCGGCCTCGCGCGCCCCTGCCCCCCTCCGGATGAAACGTTCGACCCTCGTTGTCCTGCTCCTCGTCGTCGGCATCGGCGGCGCCATCACGTGGAAGTCGCTGCAGCCGAAGGCGCCCACCAAGATCGTCACGTCGAAGGTCGAGCGGGTGGCGAACCTGAAGTCGATCGTGTCGGCGACCGGTGAGATCCGCGCCAAGGAGTTCGTCGACATCCAGACCGAGGTTGCCGGCCTGATCACCGAGCTCTACGTCACCGAGGGTTCCGTGGTGGAGCGCGGGCAACCGCTGCTGCGGATCGACGACCGGCAGTTGAAGGCCGAAGAGGACAGTGCGCGGGCCCAGGTCGGGGCGTCCGAAGCCGATGCGCGCAGCAGCGAGGTCGGGGTCGCCACCGCCGAGGCCAACGTGTCGGCGGAGCGCACGGCGCTGGCGAACGCGCAGCTCGAGGCCGAACAGGCGCGCACGACGCGCGACCGGTCGCAGGCGTCGTTCACGCGCAAGAAGGAGCTGCACGACCAGAACCTGATCGGCAGCGAGGAGTTCGAAGTCGCCGCCGCCGACGCGCGGTTGACCAGCCAGCGGCTGCAGTTCACCGAGGCGCGCATCAAGCAGGCGGAAGCCAGCCTGCACACCGCGACGACCCGCGTCGATGCCGCCAAGGCGGTGCGCGATGCGTCGTGCCGGCGGCTCGAGTCGGTGCGAGCGGGGCTCGCGCGGGCGTCCGACATGGTCGGCAAGACGCTGCTGAAGTCGCCGCTGGCCGGCATCATCACCAAGCTCGACGTCGAGAAGGGCGAGCGCGCCGTGCCGGGCATCCAGAGCAACCCGATCGCGACGCTGATGACGATCGCCGACCTGTCGGTGATCGAGGCCGAGATCCGCGTCGCCGAAGCCGACATCGTCGAGGTCAAGCCGGGTGCGCCGGCCGAGGTCGAGGTCGATGCGATGCGCGAGAACAAGTTCACCGGCACCGTCGCGCAGATCGGCATGAGCCCGATCCAGGCCACGTCCACCAGCACCCAGAGCCAGGAAGGCAAGGAGTTCAAGGTGGTGGTGCTGCTGTCGGCGCCTTCGACGGAGCTGCGTCCCGGCTTCACGGCGACGGCGAAGATCACCACCGCGACCCGCCAGAACGTGCTGACCGTGCCGTTCCAGGCGCAGACCGCGCGCGAGGTCGAGGTCGACGAAGCCGGCAAGTACGTGCCGCCGCCCCAGCCGAAGGGCGACGAGGAACAGAAGGCGCCGCTGACCGCTGCCGAGCGGGCCAAGCGCAAGGAGATGAAGGGCGTGTTCGTGCGGCGCGATGGCCGCGCCCACTTCGTGCCGGCGACGTTCGGCATCATCGGCGAGACGATGGACGTCGAGGTGCTGTCGGGGCTGCAGGAAGGCGACGAAGTGATCAGCGGCCCGTTCCAGGCGCTGCGCACCCTGAAGGTGTGGGATCGCGTCGAGCTCGACGAGAAGCGCATGGCGACGACCCCGGCCCGCTGAGGCGCGCATGGCTCCTGGCTCCGACGAAGTCATCCGCACCGAGGCGCTGACGCGCTCGTTCCCGATGGGCTCGACCATCGTGCACGCGCTGCGCGGCGTCGATCTGGTGATCCGGCGCGGCGAGTACGTCGCGATCATGGGCCCGTCCGGTTCGGGCAAGTCGACGCTGATGAACCTGATTGGCTGCCTCGACACGCCGAGCAGCGGCCAGTACTGGCTGTCGGGCCAACCGGTCGCACAGCTCGGCCAGGACGACCTGGCGCGGATCCGCAACAAGACGATCGGCTTCGTCTTCCAGACCTTCAACCTGCTGGCGCGCGCGACCGCGCTGCGCAACGTCGAGCTGCCGCTGATCTACGGTGGCGTGCCGCCGGCCGAACGCCGCGCGCGCGCCGAGGAAGCGCTGCAGCAGGTCGATCTCGGCACGCGCATGGACCACCGGCCGAACCAGCTGTCGGGCGGCCAGCGCCAGCGCGTCAGCATCGCCCGCGCGCTGGTGACGAAGCCGGCACTGCTGCTCGCCGACGAGCCGACCGGCAATCTCGACAGCAAGACCAGCGCCGAGATCATGGTGCTGTTCGACGCGCTGCATCGCGCCGGCAACACGATCGTCGTCGTCACGCACGAACGCGACATCGCCGAGCACGCGCACCGCATCGTGACGATCCGCGACGGCCAGATCGCCAGCGACGAACTGCGCAAGCGACCCGAGGCGATCGCGCCGTGAACTTCGTCGAGGGGTTCCGGCTCGCGCTCGAGTCGATCTGGGCCAACCGGCTGCGCTCGTTCCTGACGCTGCTCGGCGTCATCATCGGCATCGCCGCGATCATCTCGACGGCGGCGGTGATCCAGGGCCTCAACAGCTACGTCAGCGAGAAGCTGTCGAACCTGGGCAAGGGCGTGTTCACCGTGCAGCGGGTCGGCCTGATCACCAACCGCGAAGCGTTCCTCGCGGCCATCCGCCGCAACCGCAAGCTGCTGCCGGCCGACGGCCGCGCGATCATCGAACGGTGCCCGAGTGCGTCCGCGGTGGCGTGGGAGACGCACGCGACGATCGACATCAAGCGCGGCACCAACGAGATCCGCGACGTCGACGTCGGTGGCATCACGCCAGGCATCCTCGAGATCGAACCGTTCGAGGTCGCCGATGGCCGCATCCTCGCCCAGCACGAAGAGGACGGCTCCGCACCGGTGGTGTTCGTCGGCAACGACATCGTCGAACGGCTGTTCCCGGGCATCGACCCGGTCGGCAAGGACCTGCGCATCAAGGGGCGCGACCTGCGCATCGTCGGCGTCGCGGCGAAGAAGGGCTCGATCCTCGGCTTCTCGCAGGACAACTTCGTCAAGATCCCGTTCAGCCTGCACCGCAAGCTGTTCGGCACCCGGCGCTCGATCAACATCAGCGTGCAGGCCGCCGTTCCCGAGGACATGGAGACGACGATGGACGAGGTGCGCACGGTGCTGCGCGCGCGCCATCACCTCGAGCCGGCCGACGACGACGACTTCACGTTCCTGACCGCCGAGGGCATCAACACGCTGTGGCGCAGCCTGACCGCGACGATCTTCAGCATCGCGCTGTTCGTCGTCGGCATCTCGCTGGTGGTCGGCGGCGTCGTGATCATGAACATCATGCTGGTGTCCGTCGTCGAACGGACGCGCGAGATCGGCGTGCGCAAGGCGGTCGGCGCGCGGCAGCGCGACATCGTGCTGCAGTTCCTGGTCGAGGCGGTGCTGCTGTCGTGCGTCGGCGGGCTGATCGGCGTGGCGATCGCGTGGGGCCTGTCCGAACTGCTCGCGGCCTACACGCCGCTGCCCGCGCGCTTCCCGTCGTGGGCGCCGCCGGTCGCGTTCCTGATCTGCGCCGGCATCGGCGTGTTCTTCGGCATCCACCCGGCGCGGCGCGCCGCGCGCCTCGACCCGATCGAAGCGCTGCGCACGGAGTGACCATGCCGCGCCGCTTCACCGCCACCGTCGAGAACGTGCGCCTCGCCTTCGAGACGCTGCTCGCCAACCGCTTCCGGTCGTTCCTGACCGTGCTCGGCATCTTCATCGGCGTGCTGCTGGTCGTCACCGTCGCGTCGGTGCTGAACGGCTTCCGCCAGACGGTCGTCGACCAGGTCGAGCAGTTCGGCACCAACAACATCTACGTCTACCGCTTCCCGTTCGTGCAGCTCGGCCCGGCCTCGCGCGAAGTGCGCGCACGCCGGCCGCTGCGCCTCGAGGACGCCGCCGCGGTGCGCTCGTATTGTCCGAACGTCGAGTTCGCGACCGCCGGCATCGAGGCGAAGACGTTCGGCCAGCGCGCCAGCCATGGCCGGGAGATCGTCGACGCGCCGAAGCTGCGCGGCGTGTTCCCCGAGGACGTCGAGGTCGCCAACCGCGTGCTCGAGGACGGCCGCTTCTTCACCGACCAGGAGAACGAGCATCGCGTGCCGGTCGTGGTGCTCGGCCACGCGGTCGCCGAAGCGCTGTTCCCCAACGGCGGTGCGGTCGGCAAGGAGGTCCAGGTCGCCGGCCGCAAGTACTCGGTGATCGGCACGCTCGAGAAGCGCAAGGCCGGCCCGTTCGGCGGGCAGAACCAGGAGGACCTGCTGTTCCTGACGCCGTACTGGACGCTGCGGCGCTTCTATCCGGGCGAGGACGACCACTTCCTCGCCGTGCGCAGCAGGAGCGGGCAGCTCGCGGTCGCGACCGACGAGGTCACGCAGATCCTGCGCAAGCAGCGGCGCGTGCGCTGGAACGAGGACAACAACTTCGAACTCGGCACCGCCGACACGCTGATCGCGTCGTTCGACGACATCGTGTTCGCGGTGCTGGCGGTGATGTTCCTGCTGTCGACGGTCGGCTTCCTGGTCGGCGGTGTCGGCGTGATGAACATCATGCTGGTGTCGGTGAAGGAACGGACGCGCGAGATCGGCGTGCGCAAGGCGGTCGGCGCGCGGCGCATCGACATCCTCGGCCAGTTCCTGGTCGAGGCGATGGTGCTGTGCACGATCGGCGGCGTCGCGGGTCTCGTGGTCGCGGAAGGGCTGCTGTGGCTGGTGGGGCTGGTGCTGCCGCAGCTGGCGGCGGCGACGCCGATGTGGGCGCGCGTGTTCGCGTTCGCGGGTTCGGCGAGCGTCGGGTTGTTCTTCGGCATCTGGCCGGCGTGGAAGGCCGCGAGCCTGGATCCGGTCGAGGCGTTGCGCTTCGAGTAGGGTCAGTGGTCGAGCTGCAGCGTGCGCGCCTGCTCGGCGCGGTTCGCGTTGCGCTCGATGCCGATCGCAGCCATGCCGAGTTCGTTGGCGACCGCCAGCGCGGTGCCGACGCCGCAGAACGGCGCCACGATCGTGTGCGCGCCGGCCCGGTCGCGCAGCCACGCCACCGCCATGCGCGCGGCGTCGACCCCCATGCCGCGCGCCCACGCCTGCCCGCCGAGTTCCGGCAACACATCCGCGACCGCCGCCTCGATCGGATCGCGCAGCTCGCGCGAGAAGCACAGCAGGTGCGCGTAGCCCGGGCGCCCGAACGTCGCCTGCCCGGCCGGTGCGCGGCACACCACCTTGTGCCACAGCAGCGCGCAGCCCGCGGCTGCCGCCGCCTGCTGCACCAGGAACGCCTTGTCGATCCACACCCCAGAGCACTTCACGTCGGTCTGGAAGAACACGCACGCCGACTTCGCCGGCGTGCTACGCAGCACGAGCTCCGCGGCGTCGAGGAACCACGTTCGCCAGCGTTCCGTGTCCTTGTGCGAGAACTCCACCGCGTCCGGCAGCGACGTGACGATCGCGGCATCGTCGGCCAGCGGGTGCTCGCGCAGCCACTGCAGCGCGTCCGCCGTGTGCACGAGGCGCGTCGCGGTCATGAGCCCAACGCCCGCAGATGATCCGGATGCGTCTGCGCGATGCCCTGGTAGGTCGCCGCCAGTTCGAGGGCTTGCGCCTGGTCCACGTTCCAGCTGCGGTAGGCGGCTCGCTTCGTCAGCGCGACCGCGTGCGGTGGATGCGCGGCGATCTGCAGCGCTTTCGCGCGCGCGGCGGCGAGCAGCTGTTCCGGCGCCACGACGTCGTGCACCAGCCCGAGGCGCAGCGCTTCGTCGGCGTCGACGAGCCGCGCCGTCAGCATCAGCTCGAGCGCGCGCGGGAAGCCGACCACGCGGGCCAGGAAGAACGCACCGCCGTCGCCGGGCACGAGGCCGATCTTGCAGAACGTCGAGCCGAGCTGTGCTCCGCGCGCCGCGAGGCGCAGGTCGCACATGCAGGCGAGGTCGAGGCCGGCACCGATCGCCGCGCCATTGATTGCGGCCAGCAGCGGCTTGCCGAACTCGGCGATCGCGCGCGGCACCGCCTGGATGCCGCGCTGGTAGCGCTGCCGCAGTTCCGCCGCATCGCCGGCGAACATGCCCGAACGCTCGCGCATCAACTTCACGTCGCCGCCGGCGTGGAACGCGCTGCCGGCCCCGGTCAGCACCAAGCAGCGAATGGTGTCGTCGCGGTCGAGGCTGCCCAAGGCGGCCGCGAACTGTTCGCACATCGCGTCGTTCCAGGCGTTGCGGGCTTCGGGGCGGTCGAACGTCAAGATCGCGACAGGACCGTCGTGGTCGACGCGGACGAAAGCGCGCTCGGTGGTCATCGCGGCGTTGTAGCGCGGCCAGCGCCCACGCTCGACGTCACCCTCGACGTCCTTTTGATTCGAATGTGGCCGCGGTGCGGACCAGCATGCACGCCATGAACCTCGCACGACCTTTGGCTTGGCTCGCCTCCACCGCCCTGCTGTGCGCGCTCGCAGCGCCGCTCGCGGCCCAGGACCGTGACAACACCGAGGACCACGGCTACTGGCTGGGCTACTTCGGCCAGGGCAGCCTGAGCTTTCTCGAGCCGTCGCTGACGAAGTGGCGCTGGTGGCTCGACGTGCAGGATCGCCAGCTCGACGACGGCCACCGCCTCGACCAGTTCCTGCTCCGTCCGGGCGTGGGCTACAAGCTGACCGACAGCTTCACGCTGTGGGCCGGGTATGCGTTCATCTTCAACGATCCGACCACGGCGACGCCCAACGCCGTCAACCCGCCGTTCAACGAGGACCGCTTCTGGCAGCAGACGACGTGGACCACGCCGGTGCTCGGCTGCGGCTTCCAGTGGCGCAATCGCCTCGAAGAGCGCTTCCTGACCGGCGACGGCGAGACCAACTGGCGCTTGCGCGAGTTCTTCAAGCTGACGATCCCGCTGGTCGAGAGCAAGAACGTGTTCGTCAGCCTGTGGGACGAG
>CAMAUH010000063.1 GCA_945861365.1 Candidatus Kuenenia stuttgartensis | reverse complement strand
GCGAGCTTCAGGTCCGGCGCCTTCTCGCGATACGCCATCAGCGCGTCGACGTCGTTCTTGGCGACCTTGTCGCGCACCCAGCTCTCGAAGTTGCTGGCCCACGCCGGCGGCTTGTCGCCGCCGTTCCCATCGAGCCTGCCGAGGTTGTGCACCATGCCGCCGCTCCCGAGCACCAGCACGCCGTCGTCGCGCAGTGGCGCCAGCTGCTGGCCGAGTTCGAACATCTGCTTCGGCGTCCAGCGCCACGGCATCGACAGCTGCAGCACCGGCACGTCAGCGGCCGGGTACATGTGCACGAGCGGCGTCCACACGCCGTGGTCCCACGGCCGTTCGTCGTCGCGCAGAAGCGAGGGCAGGCGCTGCTGCAGCTGGCCGGCGAGCGCTGCGGCGGCGGGCGCGGCGTAGCGCACGCGGTAGAGCTCGGGCGGGAAGCCGGAGAAGTCGTACATCAGCTCGCGCTGCGTGCGCGTGCCGAGCGTCGCGGGCGCGTCGAGCCAGTGCGCCGAGATGGCGAGGATCGCGCGCGGCTTCGGAAGTGCTGCGGCGAGGCGTGCGAAGTCGACGCCGGCCGCGCGATCGAGCGCCATGGTGGGAGCGCCGTGCGACACGAACAGGATCGGCAGGGAGGTGGTGGGGTTGGCCATGGCGGTCGGCGGGGTCGGGGCGGGCTCGGGGTCAGGCGTAGGGCGAGCCTGGGTGCAGCCGGCCGCCGCCAGCGAGGCGGCGGACAGGCGCAGGAAGTCGCGGCGGTGCAGTTCGCGCATGGTGCGGTCGTTCACTTCGCGCCGCGCAGCTGCAGGTCGACCGTGTAGGTCTTGCCGGCTTCGACCTCGAACGGCTCGACGGCCTCGTCGCTGTGGGGCGCGTCGCCCGGTCCGGGCAACAGCTGCAGCATGGCGCCGCCCAGGGGCACGCCGAGGAAGCGATACCTCCCCTGCGCGTCGGTGATCGTCGCCATGGCACTGCCACTGCGTTGCCGATCGCTCACCATGTCCCAGCCGCGCAGCGACACCCGAACGCCGCCGACCGGCTGCTTCTCCGCGTCCCGCACCACCCCCTCGATGGTGGCGGGCGCGCTGAGCTTCGCTTCGCCCACGTTCACCGAGGTGCCGGGCTTGTCGAGGTGGAACGGTTGGCTCGTCCATTCGCCCAGCTCCGACCCGCAATGCACCCGCACCGGAACGTCCATGTGGTGCAGGGGCGGCGAGCGGAACCGGCCGTCGCGGTCCGTTGTGGCTTGGCCAAACGCCGTCCAGTTCGGCGTGCGGTTCGGGTTGCTCACCTCGATGTCCACTTCGACGAACGGTGCGGGCCGCCCATCGGCACGCAGCAGTCGGCCATGCAACGAGCTGGCCGGCGCGAGGCGCACTTCGATGCTGTTGGCGGGATCGACGACGAACTCGTGCACCCTGAGGCTGTTTGGATCGAAGGGGCGGTTGGCTTTGGGCACCTTCACCTGGTCGCTGACCCAGCGGTCGTCGTCGGAATAGAGATAGGCATCGGCGCCGGCGCTGAGCGGGAGCGACATCGTCAGCTTGCCGTTCGCGTCACTGGTGCACCGGAGGTCGAGCCCACTCCTCGATGCGCGCACGATGAAAGCGACGCCGGCCACGGGCTTGCCATCGGGGCCCGTCACGACGGCCGGGCACGGGAGTGTGGTGTCGTTGCGCGCGACGCCAGTGAACTTCAGCACTTGCGGACCCGTGTTCGGTTTCCTGCGGTGCTCGCGAGGCTCGAAGACCCATTTCGCCGACTTCGGCGCGACCACGTACTCCAGGTCCGGTAGCGGTTCCAACACCAGCTTCGCCGTCCGGAAACTCATCTGCTCGAATGGTGGCGGCAGGGGGCCCAGGGCATCTCGCGCATGTGGCCGCAGCGACAGCGTGATGTCGGGCAGTGCTTCGACCGGCACGCCCTCGATCTGCACGGTCAGCTTGGTCGTCGGCTCGCCGCTGGGCTGCAGCGCGACCTCCATGTCCTTGCCCACCTGCACGGTCGCCATGGCGAGACCCTCGCCGTCGATCCAGGCGCAGACGTGGATCGGTCCGAGCGGCACCCCGGCGAGTTCGTACCGCCCTTCGCTGTCGGTGTTCGTGACGGCCTTGACCTCGAGCAACACCCGGCTGGCGACCGACGCAGTCACCGCCGCGTTCGCCACGGGCTTGCCCGCCTTGTTCTTCAGCACGCCGCGCACGGTCTTCGCCGACTGGATCTTCACGGTCACCGCGCTGCCAGTGCGCAGCCACTTGAAGGCGGTGCAGAAGCCGTCGCTTGCTGCCCACACCTTCCCATGGTCCTGCTTCGGCACCTTGGCGATGCGGAAGAACCCGTCCCCGTCCGCGACGCTGCGTGCGAGCACGGACTCCGGGTCACCAGTCGTCGTGACCCACACCTTCGCCGCCGGCACGCCTTCGCCGCGCATGTCGACGACGCGCCCTTCGATGACGGTCAGCTCGGGCGCGGGTTCCTGCGCGGCAGCCTCCCGCACACCGCACGCGACGACCCACATCCACACGAACGAACGCAGCAGCGATGGCATCGACAGCATCAGGTCTCCTCGGGCCGCGCACTCTACCGACCCATAGCGAACCTCGGCGCGGGGATGGCATCAGCGGCGCGCTTGGAGACACTGCGCGCCCTCGATGAGCGACGCTGCCCCCAACCTGATCGCCTCCGGCCTGTCCGGCGTGCTGCAAGCCCTGCCGACGCAGAAGGCGCTGCTGGCGCGCCGGATCGTCGGTGCTGGCCGCACCCCGACGCCGCCCGAGTTCGACCGCCGCGGCATGCGGCTGTCGGCGAACGAAGAGGCCGTGCTGCAGCAGTGGCTGGATGCCGGCCTCGTCACCAAGGTCGTGCAGGAATCGCGTTCCAAGGACGGCACGGTCAAGCTGCTGATCGCCCTGCAGGACGGCAAGAAGGTCGAGACGGTGGCGATGACGGTCGGCGCCTGCTGCGTGTCGTCGCAGGTCGGCTGCGCGGTCGGCTGCCGCTTCTGCGCGTCGGGCCTGTTCGGCGTCGAGCGCCACCTGACGCCGGACGAGATCGTCGAACAGGTCGTGCACGCGCGGCGCGTGATGCCGATCGATCGCATCGTCTACATGGGCATGGGCGAGCCATCGCACAACCTCGACAACGTGATGACCGCGGTCGCGCGCATCCGCGACGAAGTGCTGATCTCGCCGCGTCGGCAGACGTTCTCGACGGTCGGCGGCGTGAAGCCGCTCGAACGCATGCGCACGTTCGCGGCGCGGCCGTGCCTGGCGCTGTCGCTGCATTCGGCGAACGAGGCCACGCGGCGCGAACTGCTGCCGCGCGCGCACAAGGATCCGATCCCCGACATCGTCGCCGCGGCCGACGCGTACGCGCGCGACGTCGGCACGCCGCTGCAGGTCGAATGGACGCTGCTGGCCGGCATCAACGACAGCGACCAGGACATCGACGAGCTGTGCACGGTGCTGCAGGGTGTGCGCGGCTTCGTCAACTTCATCGTCTACAACACGGTCGAAGGCCTGCCGTTCACGGCGCCGAGTCGCGAACGCATCATCGCGATGGCCCGCGCGGTGAAGGCGCGCGGCATCCTGGCGACGGTCCGCGATTCGTCGGGCCCCGATGCGCAGGCGGCGTGTGGACAGCTGCGGCTGCGCGATCGGGTGGTTGGCGCGTGAGCGGGGACGGCATCGGCGACCCGGACGGTGCGCTGCGCCGGATCCGGCATGGCGACCGCACGAAGCCGTTCGCGCCCCCGGAAGGCGCCTCCCACCTCGACGAGATCGAAGCGCACGTGAAGCGCCACTTCGGTGCCTGCGACACGGTGTGGCACGAGATGATCTCGGACCTCGTCCACCTCGACGTGCTGGTCGTCGAGCCGACGGAAGAGCGCCCGTACTACACGTTGGTCACGTCGGGCATGAGCGATCTGCCGATGCGGGTGCCGGACGGGTCCACGGATCCGCGCCGCGTCGAGCTCGTCATGCGGGCCATGCCGCCGGTGCCGTTCGACAACGAGTCGATGCGCGACGAAGCGGTCTACTGGCCGGTCCGGCACCTGAAGCAGCTCGCGCGCATGCCGCATGCTCTCGACACCTGGCTCGCCGTCGGCCAGACCGTTTCCACCGATCCACCCGAACCGGTCGCGCCTGGAATCGACTTCTGCGCGTTCGGTTGCCTCGAACTGCTCGATCCCGCCGCGCGCCGCCTGCGTGCTCAGGACGGCACCGAGATCGCGTTCCTGCAGGTGGTGCCGCTCTACCGCGAAGAGCTCGACTGGAAGCTCGCGGAGAAGCGGCCCGGCGCGCTCGACGTGCTGTTCACCGCGGAGATCCTGCGCTGCGCGATGGCCGAACGGCCGCGCCTCGGCGAGCCGGGGCCAGCCGCGTGGGCCGATGTCGGATCCCCGCGCGGCCGCCGCATCGTGCTGGCGATCGCGGTGGGCCTCGGCGTGCTGGGCGTGCTCGATGCGGCGGCCAGCTACGCCGATCTCGGCAAGCTGCGAATCAGCCGATGCGGGCTGACCGTGATGCTCGCTTGGTATCTGACGCAGGGGTCGGCCTGGGCGCGCTGGATCGTGGTGGCGCTGCAGACCATCGGGGTGGTCGCGGGCATCGTGCTGTTCGTGCAGAAGGGCTGGCAGCCGACCTGGCTGCAGCTCCAGCTCGCCGTGGCGTCGCCGGTCTGGCTCGCCAGCGCCGTGCTGCTCGCGTTCGCCCCGTCGGTGCGCGCATGGTTCGCGGCGCATCGGCCCCCTTCGAAGCGCTGATCGAATCGTCGGCTGGTTCGCGGTCGGCGCGAATGTCGCATTCGCTGCGTACCCTGGGCGGGCCCCGGGAGATCCCGCATCGTGCCGACCTTGCCGCATTCCCGTCCGTCCGACGCGCCCGCAGCGCCGCCCGGTGATCCGGTCGCGGCGTTCGTGCGTCGGCACGAGACGGGCTTGTGGCGCTTCCTGCGCGTGCTCGGTTGCCGCGGCCAGCAGGCAGAGGCGATCGCGCAGGACGCGCTGGTGATCGCGCTGCAACGCGGCTTCGGCACGGCGGCGAACGCGGCCGAGGCCGACGACGGCGCCGCGGTCGCGTTCCTGCGGCAGACGGGCAAGCACCTGTGGTTGCGCGAACAGCGCGACGACCGCCGCCGCGCCGAGCGCCACGCCGAGGCCGCCGAGGTCGCGTGGCAGCGCGAACTCGGCCACGACGACGGCGCGGGCTGGCTCGACGCGCTCGACCGCTGCTTGCGCGAGCTGCCGCCGCGTTCGCGCCAAGCACTCGAACGCACCTACCGCGACGGGCTCGGGCGCCATGAGCTCGGCAAGGAGCTCGGCATCGGCGAACACGGCGTACGCACGCTGCTGCAGCGTCTGCGCGCGGCGCTGCGGCAATGCATCGAACGGAGGCGACAGCCATGACGAACGGCGACGAACGGGATCCCCTGCACGACGATCCGGTGTTGGAGTGGTCGCTGCACGAGCGGCTCGGTGGTGAGCGGCCGCCGGATCTGCTCGCGGGCGTGCAGGCACGGCTGCGCGCTGGTGGGCCGGTGCGGCCGGTGGCGGCGCGTGCGGCGAATGCGTGGCTGGCTGCGGCGGTGGTGCTGTTCGGGCTCGGCGTCGTGTTCGGAGTGGCGCTGTGGCCTGAGGGGAGCCGTGGTGAGGTGCCGATCGCGCCGGTGCAGGATCCGTCGACGGCGGAGCCCAAGCTGGTCACGGTGTTCACGCTCGCCGAGATCGAGGCGTTGCCGCTGACGACGCGCGGCGTCGAGGCGCAGATGGTCGACGATGCGGAGATCAGGGCGTTGACGCGCTTGCGGGACCTCGAAGTGCTCGTCGTGCGCGAGCCGTACAACGAGACGTTCGGCATGGGCCTGAAGATGACCGCGCCGGCTGCACCGCGTCCGCTGACGGCAGCAGCATGGCCGCACCTGCTGTCGTTCAAGAAGCTGCGACGGCTCGAACTGTCCGGCACCGTGCGCGCCGGCCAGCTCGACAAGGCACAGCTGGCGGGGTTCGCCGAAGGCCTCGAATCGTTGCCCTTGCTGGAATCACTGACGCTGCGCTGCATGGACACCAGCGACGAGCTCGTCGCGGTGCTGGCCAAGGCGCGCTCGCTGCGGCGGCTCGACCTGTCGTTCAACCACGGCTTCGTCGACGAAGGCGCCGCGGCGCTGCTGGCGTGCCGCACGCTGCGTTCGCTGTCGCTGCGCGGTTGCCAGCAGTTGCAAGATCGGGTGCTGGCACCGCTGGCGGCCCTGCCCGAACTCGAGGAGCTGGACCTGTCGCTGATCGACGGCATCAACTGGCGCAACAACGGCGCGGTGATGAGCGACGACGACCGCGCCATCTTCGAGAGGGCGCGGCGCTTTGCCGACAAGATCGGCATGGGACCTGGTGAGGCGACGCTGCATGCACTCGGTGCGGCGCCGAAGTTGCGCGTGCTCGACGTGTCGAGTTCGCACTACGTGACAGCCGCCGGGCTGCGGGAGCTCGGGGCGTGCCGGACGCTGCGCGAGCTGAACGTGTTCGGTGTCCGCGATCACTCCCCCGACTGGGTCGCCGCGATGCCGCCGGAACTGGAACGTCTCGAAGTCTGTTGTGAGCACACGGATGACTTCTGCGCGGCCGTTGCCGAGCACCTGAAGCATCTGCGTCACCTGACGATCGCGGCCTGCTACCAGATCACCGACCGCGGGCTGGCGGCTGTCGCCGCGATGCCGTCGCTGCGCGTGCTCGACATGCGGCAGATGCGCGGGCTCACCGTCGCGTGCATCGATTCGCTGTTGGCGGCGAAGCAGCTGGAGGAGCTGGATGTGCGGCACTGCGACTTCGTCACCGCGAAGCACGTGGCGAGGCTGAAGCGCTTGCTGCCGAAGCTGCGCAAGATCGAGACGAGCGTGGAGGCCGCGGCGATCGAGCAGGAGGAGAAGCTGCCGGAGCCGACGAAACGCTGAACGCGCGCTACTTCCCTTCCGCAGCCTTCCCCTCGGCCTTCCCCGCGCGCAGCTCCGCGACCTTCGGCGGCAACACCGCCTCCCTCGCCTGGAACGCCGCGAAGCGCCGCGCGATCTCCTGCTCCGGCACACCATCCTCGATCGGCTCCTTGTCCTCGCGCAGCTTCACCAGCAGGGCATCGTGGTAGAGCCCGTCGCTCGCCTTGTGGATCTGCAGCGTGTCGCTGTCGCCACTGCCCAGCGCCAGCGTCGTCAGTTCCGCGGTGCGCAGCAGCGAGCCTTCGTTGTCCCAGAAGAACCGGAACGTCGGTGCGCGCTGCAGCCGATTGCTGAGCTGTTCGCCGGGCACCGTCACCGTGTTCGCTGCGACGCGCGTGTCGGTCGGGTCGCCGCCGGCCGTGCGGCGATCGGGTATCGACGCGGCAACCAGCACCTCGTTCGTCGTGTTCCGCAGCAGGCGCTGTTCGAGCTGGCCCATCAGCCACGCGTGGTCCTTCTTCGACAGCGGCAGCCGCATCTCGACGCGCCCGGGCTGCAGCCGCAGCAACGGCTCGCGCGCGCGCTGGAACTCGCGCACGAGGTCGCGCGTGTCGGTGTCGAACTCGTGGCTGCCACCGAAGCCCGGCGCCCCGTTCACCAGCAGCGTCTGCACGTAGACGTCGAGCAGCAGGTTGAGCTTGCGCGTGAACTCCTTGGCGCCGCGGATGCGCACGAACTGGTAGCCGCACAGTTGCCCGCGCGGGTCCGTGAACAGCGCGCCGTTCTCGACGTCGACGTGCGACAGCAGCGCCTTGGCCGGTGCGGGGTATTCGCGCGTCAGGTCGAACGTCAGCGGCCAGTTGTTCCAGAACACCACTTCGCCATCGCTCTTCACGCTGGCGAGGTCGCGCAGCGCCTTGGCCAGCGGATCGCGGTCGCTGCTGTTGCCGCCCTCGGCGAACAGGCCGCGGTGCACGATCAGGATGTCGATGCGGTCCGCGGCGGCGTCGTGGCGGATCGTGATGTCCTGCGCATCGACCTGCAGGCAGCCGGCGAACGTCAGCAGGACGAGCAGCAGTGCGGCGAGCTTCTTCATGCGCGGCGCCAATGTCGGCGCCACGGCTCGCCGCTGCAATGCGGCAGGCTGCCCGGGCGACTCAGAAGCTGCGGTCGCCGGCGATGATGCGCTGGTCGTTCGACACCGTCAGCTGCAGCGTGTTGCCGGCCAGGAACGGATCGAAGCACAGGCACTGGATGAACACCGCGGTGCCGCGCGCGCTGATCGTCGGCAGCAGCGGGAAGTCGATGAAGGCGGTGCCGGAGCCGTCGGCGAGGAAGCCGAGCGTGACCAGCGGATCGACGCGGATGAAGCAGCCGGGCGCGCCGAGCGGCGTCAGGTCGAACGGCAACGGGATCGTGCCGCCGGCCGCCAGGCGATCGCTGAGGCCGATCATCGGCACGATGATCGTGTTGGCGACCGCGTTGCTGATGCGCATCACGTAGGTCGTGCCGAGGAAGGGCCGCTCGCCCGACGCGTTGCCGAGGTTGGGGCGCAGGCCATTGCTGCCGGGGCAGGCGTTCACCGACGGCGGTTGCGTGGTCTGGCCGATCGCGACGAACAGCGGGTCGACACCGCCGGTGTGCAGCACGTAGTTGCCAGCCGACGCGAACACCGCGCCGGCGACCTCGACGTAGTAGATGCCCGCCGCGCGCAGCGTCGTGATCAGGCGGCCGTGCGTCGTCGCACCGCCGGAGCCGGTCGCGAGCACGACGCCGTCCGCGTCGTAGACGCGGATCGTCGTGCCGGTGCAGCCGGGCGCCGGGCCGGTCTCGCACTGCGCCGCGAGCGTGGTCGGGCCGCTGACAGCGAACATGAACCAGTCGCCTTCGTTGCTGCCCGAGATGCTGCCGGTCGCGTCGTCACCGAGCGTCAGCGCGCCCGCGGTCAGCGTCGTGTTGTTCGGCTCCGGCGTCTCGGTCGCGGTGCTGAGCGCTGGCATCAGCACGGCGCGCGTGCGGACCGCGTACTTGCCGGTCTTGTTGTACTGCCACGGTGCGGTGCCGGTGGCGGTCGTGTTCGAGCCGACCTCGATCGCGTAGTTGCCGGGCAACAGCGTGTTGGTGTGCGTCAGCGTGAAGTTGCGGTGCATCGCGATGTTCTGCGAGGCACTGCCCAGCGTCGCCCAGTTACCCGGCGCGGTCTCCTGGTAGTACTGCAGGCGCGTCTGGTCGAGCTGCGGCACGTCGCCGTCATCCATCACCGCGACCTGCACGACGGTGCGCGTGGTCAGCGTGAACTGGAACCAGTCGACGTCGCCCGTCGTCGTCAGTTCGCCGCTGAACGTGTCACCGAGCGTGATCACGGTCGGCGTGCCGCCGAGCGACGGCGCGTTGTTCGGCTCGGCGCCTTCCACCGTGTTGATCGCGACCACCGGCAGCACGGCGAAGTCCATGCCGTAGTCGCCAGCGGTCGTTGCCAGCTTGCCCATCACGAGCCCCGTGTAGGTGCCGGCGGCCAGGGTGACGCCGCAGTCGCTGTGCACGCCGTCGGCGCTGTCGTTCCACGCGAGGCGCGTCGTGCCGGTCGCGTCGTAGATGGCGACCTGCGTGTCGACGCTCGGGTTGACGGCGAAGTTGCCCGAAGTGCGCAGGTGGACCTGGCCGGGGGCCGCGAGCGTGAACAGGAACCAGTCCTGCTCGCCGGCGGCCAGGTTGGCCGTGACGTGCAAGCCGGGCGTCAGCAGCTGGGCCTGGGCGACCGAGTTGTTCGGTTCGAGCTCGGGCGTGCGTTGGGCGGTGAGGCTGGCCGCGAGGGCCAAGGGAAACAGGAAGTCGCTGGTGCGCATTGGTGGCGGATTCGGCCCGGAGCGGGCCGCAGCGTTCAGGCGACGAGCGGGGGCCATCCGGCCAAGGGAATCCGGGGATTCCCGGCCTCAGCTGCCGCCGGTGTCCAGCAGGATCGCCAGCCGCGCCTTGGCGCGATGCAGCAGCGCCCGCACCGCCTCTTCGCTGCGCCCCATCTGCACGCCGATGTCGGCCCGCGACAGGCCAGCCAGATGCGCCAGCGTGATCACCTCGCGCTGTTCCTCCGGCAGCTGGTCGATGGCCGCCTCGAGCCGCGCCACTTCTTCCTCTCGCAGGGCGCGCCCGCTCGGGCTCGAGATGCGGGCGTAGGCCGCGCCGAGTGCGCCCAGCGTGCTCTCGCTGAGGTCGTGCACCTCGCGGCCGGCATCGCGCTTCTCGCGCTGGATGTCGCGGGCGCGGTTCTGGATCTTGCGGCGCGCGGTGGTGTAGAGCCACGCGATGAAGCCGCGTTCGCCCGGATGCTGGAAGCGGTCCTGGTGCGTCAGCAGTTCGCGGCAGACGGACTGCACGACGTCGGAAGCGGACTCGCGCGCGCGCAGCTGTGGCGCCATGTGGGAACGCACGAATGCGCGCACCGCCGGCAGGTGCCGCTGCAGCAGCTGGGCCAGCGCCTGTTCGTCGCCGGCGGCGGCCATTCTGGCGAGATGTTCGGTATCGTCCGTCACGCGCGCTCCGCGATGGAGATTACCAGCCACGGCGTGCAGTGCCTGCCCGCCCAGCTCGCCGATGCCCGATTCCTCGTCGATTCCCCCGTCCGACCCGGCCGACCGCGCGGTGCTCGAAGAGCTGCTGGTGCAGGCCCTGGAGCTGCTCGAACAGGGCGGCGGGGCCGCGGTGGAGAGGCTGCTGGCAGAGCATCCGGCCTTGGCACCGCGGGTGCGCTCCCACCTCGAGCACCTGCACCGAGTCGGGTTGGCCGGTGACGCCCACTCCGACGTGCCGGCGAGGCATCCCGAGCGGCTCGGCGACTTCCGCATTGTCGAACCGCTCGGCCAGGGCGGCATGGGCGTCGTCTACCGCGCCGTGCAGGAGTCGCTGGGGCGGGAAGTGGCGCTGAAGCTGATCCGCCCGGACCAGCTGTTCTTCCCGGGCGCGCGCGAACGCTTCCGCCGCGAGGTCGAGCTGGTGGCCCGCATGCAGCACCCGGGGATCGTGCCGATCCACGCGGTGGGCAGCGACGGCGGCATTCCCTACTTCGCGATGGAGCTCGTGCGCGGCGCCTCCCTCGCCGACGTGATCCAGGCGCTCGCGGACCGGGACCCGGGGCAGCTGACCGGGGCCGACCTGGATCGGGCGATCGCCCGCTGCCTGCGCGACGAGTCCGTTCGCGAGCCGGCGGCGCTGTTCCGTGGCTCCTGGCCGGAGGTCGTGTTGCGCATCGTGCGCGAGGTCGCCGAGGCGCTGGAGCATGCGCACCGGCGCTCGGTGCTGCACCGCGACGTGAAGCCGTCGAACGTCATGCTGACGCGCGACGGGCGCGTGCTGCTGCTCGACTTCGGGCTCGCCGGCGCGGAGGGCGGCGAACGCGTGACGCGCACCGGGTCGGCGCTCGGTTCGCTGGCCTACATGCCACCCGAGGTGCTGGCCGGACTGCCGGGCGCTCGCGATGCGCGCGGCGACGTCTACTCGCTGGGCGCCACCTGCTGGGAACTGCTCGCCCTGCAGCTGCCCTACCAGAGCAGCGATCCGCTCGAGTTGCGGGCGCTCGCCGGCGCCGCGTCGCGGCCGAAGCTGGCGACCCGCAATCCCGCGGTGTCCTGGGAGGTCGAGACCGTCGTGGCGACGGCGATGGAGCCGGATCCCACGCGCCGCTACGCCACCGCGCAGCAGTTCGCCCGCGATCTCGACAACGTGCTCGCGCATCGGCCGATCGAGGCCCGCGAGGCCTCGACGTGGCTGCGGCTGCGCCGCTGGACGCAGCGCCATCCGGCGCGCGCCACGGCGGTCGGCGCGTTCCTGTTCGTGCTGGTCGGTGCGCCGAGCCTGTGGGCCTGGCAGGAGCGGCAGGCGTTCGCGGACAGCGAGCGGCAGCGCGGCGAACTGCAGCGCACCAACGTGGCCCTCGATGCCGAGCGCGGCCGTGCCCAGGCGAACTTCGACAAGTTGCTCGAAGCGGTCGACACGATGCTGACCAAGGTCGGTGACCAGAGCTTGCGCGACATCCCGCGCATGGAGGTCGTGCGCAGCGACCTGCTGGGCACGGCGCTGCGCTTCTACGAGGGGTTCCTGTCGGCGCAGCCGGACGATCCGCGCCTGCGCGTGCAGGCCGCCAACGTCCGCGTGCGGGTGGCCGAGGTGCAGGCCCTGCTCGGCGACTACGCGACCGCTTCGCGCGAGATCGCCGCGGCGATCGCCGTGATGGAACAGGTTCCGGAGCCGGACGCGGCGACGGTGCTGCAGCTGGCGCGCAGCCGCGGCCGGCAAGCGACCGCGTTGCGGCTGTGCGGTGAGTTGCCCGCCGCGCGCGCGGCGGCCACGGCCGCGATCGCCGCGTGGCAGCGCCTGGCCGCTTCGCCGGCCGTCGACGTGCCGCGCGGTCTTGGCGAAGCGCGCATGGAGGCGAGCCTGCTCGCCGGCGACCACGGCGACCTGCCCGGCGCCCTGGCCGAGCTCGAGACGTCGCTCGCCGAGATCGAAGCCTGGCAGGCGCGGCATCCTGGTACGGTGCTGGCCCACCTGCAGGCGCGCACGCTCGATCGCGCCGCGGTGTGGGTGTTCCAGCTGGCCCGCCAGTCGCGGCAGCGCAGCGAAGGCATGGCGAAGCTGGAGCG
>CAMAUH010000062.1 GCA_945861365.1 Candidatus Kuenenia stuttgartensis | reverse complement strand
TGCCGCGGCGACTGGCGTGCTGTGGACTCGCAGCTGAACCGCTGCGACCGCAGAAGGGAACTTCGCCAGCGCCGACGCAGTGCCTATGCTGGCGCGATCACCACGGAGGGGTGATGCGATGGATGTTGCCGTTCTCGCCGGTGGCCGCTCGCCGGAGCACGAAGTCTCGTTGGCCTCGACGACCCAGGTGCTACAGCACCTCGATCGCGCGCGTTGGCGCGTGTGGCCCGTCTATCTCGATCGCGCGGGGCGCTGGTGGCCCGCCGTCAAACCGTTGCCCGCCGGAGCAACCTGGCAAGCGAACGATCCGATGGCTGCGGTGGGCGGACTGCGCCCGGGTGCAGCGATCGACTGGTTGATCGATCACGCCAAGGTCGGCGTCGTGCTGCCGGTGCTGCACGGCCCGTTCGGCGAAGATGGCACGGTGCAGGGCATGCTCGAGCTGTACGACTTGCCCTTCGTCGGCTCCGGCTGCGCCGCGTCCGCGGTAGCGATGGACAAGCTGCGCACGCGGCAGGTGCTGCAGACCGCTGGGGTGCCGTTGGCGAAGGCCTACGAACCGAAGACGCCGTGGTTGCGGGCCGATGTCGGCGAGGAGTTCGCGGCGCTGCAACGCAGCGTCGGCACCCCGGCATTCGTCAAGGTCGATGCCTCCGGCAGCACGGTAGGCGTGCAGAGGGTGCAGACCCTCGCCGACCTGCAGTCGTTCTTCGCCGGGTTCCGCGGCCGCTTCCGCCGCTGGTTCGCCGAGCAGGCGGTCACCGGCGAGGAGATCACCGTGGCCGTGCTCGGCAACACCGGCGACACGCTGCAAGCGCTGCCGCCCGTCGGCATCTATCCCCGCTGCGACAACTGGTTCACGCACGAAGCGAAGTACCGGCCCGGCGCCAGCGAAGAGGTGGTGCCGCCGCGCGGTTTGAACAAGGCGCAGATCGAACACGTGCAGGAACTCGCCATCCGCTGCCACGAAGCCCTCGTCTGTGACGGCATGTCGCGCACCGACATGATCGTGACGGCAAGCGGTCCGGTCGTGCTCGAGACGAACACCATTCCTGGGCTGACGCGCACGAGCCTGCTACCGCAGGCCGCTGCCGCCGCGGGCCTGACGTTCCCGCGGCTGCTCGATCGCCTGCTGGATCTCGCCCTCGCGCGGGCGGCCACCGACAAGGTCGCCCAGCCTGGCAAGCCGGCGACCGATGGCAATGGTGCGCTCGAGGCCGAATCCGCGTGATGCGCGCCAGTTGCTGCTGCTTCGCTGCGAACTGGCAGGACTCCGCTGCCGCGGTGACGCAGGACGGCTCGATCTGGCAATGGTTCGCGGCGCTCGGCAGGGAGCCAGGCGTCGTCGAAGTGCTGCTGGCGGTGACGATCGTCACCGCGGTGGTGACGTTCTGGTGGCGCCTCGCGACGTTGGTTCGCGACGCCCGTTCCCGCCAGTCGCTCGGCGACTACCTGCTCGGCGTCGAGCAAGCGCTGCATGGCGACCTCGAAGGGGCGCACCGGCGACTGCAGTCGGTCGTTTCGCTGGATCCGCAGAACCACTACGCGCGGCTGCTGCTCGGCAAGGTCCTGGCCGAGCGCGGGGAGCCGGAGCAGGCGCACCAGCAGCACATCTGCCTGAAGGCGGCGTTCGGCATCGACAGCGCAGCCAACGATCTGCTGCTGGCCAGCAGCTTGCTCGGCGCGGGACTCGGTCGCGAAGCGGCGGATGCCGCACAGCGGGCGTTGGCGAAGGAGCCGAACCATGCGGCTGGCTGGGAGTTCGTCTACCGGGCGCGCCTGCAGTCCGGCGACTTCGAAGCCGCCGCGCAGGCCGGGCGGCGACTGCTGCAGCTGATCTCGGATCCGCCGCGCGCAGCACGTCTGCGCGCCGACCTGGCGGCGACGTTCGCGAGTGCCGGCAATGCGCAGTTCCTGCGCGGGGATGCCGGCGCGGCGACGTCGATGCTCGAACAGGCTCGCCGGGCTGCCCCGGCAGCGAACGGCGTCCAGCTGCTGGCGACCCGACTCGATGCCCAGCGGCATGGGCTCGATCGGGCAGTCGCCACGTTGCTGCAGGAAGCGCCAGCCTCGGGATCCGGGACGTCGAGCCTGCTGCCGACCCAACAACCCGTTGCCGTGGTGACGCCGCGCGGCCTGCCGGTCGCGACGCTGCAAGGGCTCGCGTCGCCGATGCGCTGGCGCTGTCGGGCCTGTGGCACCGCGTTGCCCGGCGAAGTCGCCGAATGTTCGCGCTGTGGGGCGCGCGCGCCTGGCGAACTGCTCGAGCCAGCCCTGGTCAACGAGCTCGACTCGCCAGCAGCCACGATGGATGCCATCGACGTCAACGATGCCTACGTGCACCGGCTGGTGCAGGGGTTGCTCGAGAGCAAGCAGAAGGCGCGCCAGGAACTGCTCGAACTTCGGGATCGTGCCGTGCCCGAGTTGCTGCGCGCGGCCTGGCATCTCGGCGACAGCGGCCAACAACCGTGCATCGACGTATTGCGCGCGATGGGCCCGACGATCGCGCCGGCGCTGTTCGCGGCCAGTGACACCCTGACGGCCGAACGCCTGCTGCCGATCGGCTCGCGTTCGCCGGCGGCGCTGGTCGGCCGGGTCGTGCAAGGCTTCGATCGCGCCGCGCTGCCGCACGTCGAGCCGCTGTTCGCGTCGGCGAAGGCCGAGCACCGCAAGATCCTGATCGACTTCTTCCTCGGCCTCGCCGACCTCGAGCAGTTCCAATTGGTGCTCGAACGGTTCCCGCCGATCGAGATCCTGCATCGGCTGAACAAGGCCGAAGCCGTGGTGCTGCAGCGCTTCCTGCGCGCGGTGCCGAAGGGCCACTTCGTCGCCGAATCGCTGCTACGCGAGCCGACCTTCTATCGCGACGAGGACGTGCTGGCGGCGATCCCGGGCGCGCCCGATCCCGAGGTGCTGCTCGGCGTGCTGCGGGCCCGTGGCGGCGACAGTGCCGCGACCGAGATGCTGCTGGCGGCGCTGCGCGACCCCGAACTGGCCGCGGTTGCCGAACAGGTGCTCGCGGATCTCGGCGCGCCGGTGCTCGAACACGTGCTCGCCGCTTTCGCGGATCCCGAGCGCTCGGCTGCCGAGCGGCAGCGCTTGCAGAACCTGCTGGTGCGCGGCGGTGCGCCGGCGGCAGCCCTGCTGGCGAACGGGTTCGGGCCCGAACCGACCGCGGCGGACGACGAACTGCGCAGCCTGCTCGCCCGCATCGGCGATGTCGCCGTGCCGCCGCTGCAGGCCGCCTACGAACACTCCGGCTGGCTCGAGAAGGTCAGCATCGGCCTGATCTCGCGCCATACGAACCGGCGGGTGCAGATCGTCATGGCGCTGCGCGCCGTGGGCAGCGCGCCTGCGCTCGCGGCATTGCGCGCGCTGCTCGATGGGGAACGGGATGCCAACCTGCGTTTGCGCCTGCAGCAGGCTTTGCATGGAGGCGGCGATGGGCAAGGTCGCTGATCTGATGCGCGCCGGCTTGTCGGCGCCATTCCGCGCGCTGCTGCCGAAGAACCCGTGGCTGCGCGTGCTCGTCTACGCGCTGCCGGTCGTGCTGCTGCTGGCCTTGTTCGGTCCGGCACTCGACGTCGTGCTGAAGCTGCTCGACTTCGCCCTGCGCATCCTCGAACCGCTGCTGCAGACGACGATCGGCCGCGTGCTGGTGCTGCTCGTGGTGTTCACGCTCGGTGCGGCACTGGCCGTCTGGTTGCTGCGGCGACGCGTGCGCGACATGCGGGCCGAGGCGGCGCTCGGCCGGCACCTGCAGGCGACGGCGGCCCTGGTCGGCGCCGAAGCTGGTCGCAGCCGCGAGCTGTTCAAGAAGGTCGCGCGCTATCGCGGCCCGGTGCCGGAGCGCTACCCGCACCTGGTCGCGGACGCCAACCTGAAGCTGGCGCGGGCCAGCCTCGCCGCCGGCGCGATCGATGAGAGCCTCGGCTACCTCGCCAGCGTCATCGAACCCGGCCTGCCCGACGAACTGCTGCGCTCCCTGCTGCAGCTGCGGGTGCGGGCCTGGCGACGGCAGGGCGAGGTGCTGCCCGGTGCGTTGCGGCGGGAGGTGGACGCCGCGGTCGAACGCTTCCCGCAGGACTACGGCCTGTTGTGCGAACTGCGCGAACTGGTCGCTGCAGAGCGGGATCCGGAAGCGCTCGCCGGCATCGCCGAGCGCGTCTGCAAGCACGCGCCGCCCGCCGCCGCAGCGAGTGAGCGGCAACGCTGGATCGACGCCCTGGTCGCGGCCGGTGCGGCGGCCGTGGCGCGCGGCGACCGCGATGCCTGCAAGCGCCTCGCCAAGAAGCTGCAGCACGTCGACAAGGACGGCCCATGGGCCGGGTTGCTGCTCGGCGACATGCACCGGGCCGCCGGGGATCACCGGCAGGCGATCCGCGCCTACGGTGGTACCCGTTCACCGACCGGTCTCGATCGCATCGCCGAGTTGCTGGGGGAGCATCCCGGTGCCGTGGAACCGCGGGAGCTGCTCGAGTGCTGCCCGCTGCAGGGCACCTTGTTGCTGGTGGCGCGCGAGCTGGCCCGGCAGGGCGACACGGCGCGCGCCGAGCGGGCCGCACGGCGCGCGGCCGAAGCGCTCGGGCCGACCGCCACCGTCTGCGCCGTCCTGGCCGAGGTCCTGCAGATGCTCGGCCAACCAGCCAAGGCCAGGTTGCTCTGCGAGCAAGCTGTCGTGCGCCTGCTGGCGATGCCGCCGACGAAGTGAAGCTGCAGCCCGGGGCAGCGCGGGGGGATGGTGCCGGAGGCGGGACTTGAACCCGCACGCCTTGCGGCGCAGGTTTTTGAAACCTGTGCGTCTGCCGATTCCGCCACTCCGGCGAGTAGGGCGACGCAGGCTAGCGTCGGCGAGCCGCGGATCAACAGCGCGCGTCGACTCGCTCAGCGCGTTCGCAAGCGGTGCAGGCCGGGCCCGGCCGACTCGACGATGCCGACGCGTTCGGCCGCCTCGAGCACGAGCCCGGCTTCGTCGAGATCTCCGCCGAGCCGCTGCACCAGGGCGAACAGCAGGGCGTCCCGGGTGACCGTCGCGGTGGGGCCACCGAGTTGCAGGAACAAGCGCGCGAACAAGCGGGCGTCCGGCCCTGCGTCATCGCCGCCCGCTGCGGCAGCCTCGTCGAAGGCGTTGGCGCCAGCGCAGCACGGCTCGATGTTGGTGCCGCAGCGTTCGCACTGCCCGTGCCCATGAACCGCCAACGGCGCGCCTTCATGGCCGCAGTACGGACACCGCGCCCGCTTCACGACATGGTGACGACCAGCTCGTCGTCGATCTCGCTCTGCAGCAGGTTCTGGATCGCCATCAGCGTTCCGGAGGTCGAGCTCGGGCAGCTGCCGCAAGCGCCCTGGTAGCGGATGAACAGCGTCTTGCCTTCGAGGCCCATCACCTGCAGGCCGCCGCCATCGCCGGCCAGCGCCGGCCGCACGCGATCGTCGAGCAGCGCATTGATGCGCGACAGGATCGCCGGATCACCACCCTTCGGCAGCGTGGCCAGCGGATCGTCGTTGCCGCCGGCCGCTGCTGCGGCGGCGCCCGTCATGGCCTCCGGTTCCTCGATGTGGCTCTCGAGCAGGCGCGTGACCTGCTCGGCGACCGCGCGCCAGTCGGCCTGCGCGGTCATGCTGACGGTGACGAAGTTGTCGCAGAAGAACAGGGTCTCGACGCCGGGGATCGCGAACATGCCCTGCGCCAGCACATCGCTGCGCGCCTGCTCGGGCTTGCTGTAGGCCTGCGTCTGGCCGCTCTTCGCGAGCGGTCGATCGACCAGGAACTTGAAAGCGTTCGGATTCGGCGTCGGCTGGATGCTCGTGACCTTCATGCGGGCGGTGAGGATAGCAGGGTTTGGTGGCGAAGAAGCCCCTTAGTTCTGCCGCGCCGGGGCCGAACACAAGAGGCGAACGCGTCAGTGCAGCAACGGCGGCTCGGTCGGCCCGGTGGTGAGGCAGGCTGGCTTCCACAGGCCACCAGCCCCGGCGTGGTCGACGACGCGCAGGACCAGGGTGTTGGTCTTGCCCGCCTGCAGTCGCGTGCCCAGTTCGGCGACCTGGCGCTGCAGCCAGATCGAGGTCTTCGTCGCGGCGTCGCCGAAGCTGGCCACCAGCTCGCCGTTGCACCAGAGCTCGCCGCTGTCGTCGATGCCGTCGAACACGGCCCGCGCGGCGAGATCCTGCCACTCCGCGGGCACCGGCACGTCGATGCGGTACCACGCCACGCCGGTGTACTGCTTCAGGTCTTCGGCCTGGTTCTCCCAGTGGGAACCCGCCCGCAGTTCGCGCCACGGCGCGGCGCTGGCGTCGGTCGACGAGGCCTGCCAGTTCGCGGCGCGCCCCTCGTCACCCGGGTCGGTTCGGAAGCGCCAGACACCCAGGTCGATGCGGCGTTCGGCCAGTTGCGCGCGCAGCCGCCCGAGCGTCGACGCACTCAGCGCACGCTGGGGGGCCGGGCCGTGCTGCAGATGCAGCGCACACTGCTGCCGCAGCCAGCCGCCGACCGCCGTCGCCGGATCGAGAGTGAGTGCGGTGACCAGCAAGCGCCCCTTGCCGACGCGGGTGTCGCCGACCAGCAGATGGAAGCGCACCTCGGGGATGTCGTGCGTCTCCCAGAATGCGAGCACCGGATCGAACTCGTCGCGCAGGTGGTCCCACGGCATCACGCGGCCGCTCTCGAGGTCGAAGCTGCTCAGCTCCAGCAGCAGCTCCGCCGGCACGCGCTGGTGCAGCGCGTGGGGCGGTGCGAAAGGTGCCCCGCGCAGGGACCACATCGCCTCGGTGCGCAGCGATCCCGGTTGCGCGCCCGCATGCAGCACGACGTTCGCGCCGGCCTCGAGCGCATCGAGCAGTGCCGGCGTCAGCGCCGTCGTGTGCGTGACGGCCGTCGGCGAAGGTGCGAACGGCGGCAGCACCCAGACGTCCCAATGGCTGCTGGCGCGATGCGAGCCGGCCAACTCGGCGGAGTAGCGCACGCGCCGCGGGGCATCGCCCGGTGCGAGCGCCGGCAACGCCGGCAGCGACACCGCGGCACCGACGGCGCCCATTTCGCATTGCACGGCAACCTGCAAGGCCGTGGCGTCGGCGGCATCGCTGGCCAACCGCAGTTCCCCGCGCAAGGCCCCGACGCCGCTGTGCGCGATGCGGACCTGCGGCGGTGCTGCGCCGGTCGACAGCGCGCGCGCATTCCACGCGGCATCGAGGCAGAGCATCGTGTCGCCGTGCCACGCGAACGCGCTGGCCGGCCACTTCATGCGATCGAGATCGTCGATGAGCCCCATGCGCGCCTTGCCGAAGTCGCGCGCCACCGACACCACGTAGCCGGCATCCGGCATCGACAGGCGCAGTCGTTCGATCTGGAACTGCCGGTTGCGCATCGCGAAGTCGAGCGACTGCGGCCGCAGCGACCGCAGCGTCGCTTCGCCGAAGGCCTGCACGAGCCACTTCTCCGCGTCCTGCTGCGCGCGCCAGCAATCTGGCCGCCACCACGATTCGACGTCGCCGTGCCGCGCGCGCCACGCGGCGCTGTCGACCCAGGTGTCGGCGGCGATGCACTCGCCGAGCAGCAGCGGCTTCTGCCCATGCTGTTCGATGTGCCGCTGGAACTCCGCCAGGCGGCCGGGCAGCCACGAGTTGTTGCCGTATGGATGCTCGTCCCAGAAGTCGCTGATGCGCTGCCAGCCGATCCACGAGCTGTCGTCGACGACCAGTGTGTCGGGCACCGCGGCCTTGCACGCTTCGTAGAGCGCCTTCACCACGTCGAGGTCGGCGCCATGGCCGGTCTCGCAGGTGATGCTGCGGAAGGCGACCGCCGGGTGGTTGCGATCGTGTGCGAAGAACTCGCCATACTCGCGCAGCAGTTCCTGCTTGTGCGCCTGGTCCATCTGCGGATGCCAGGTCGGATACTCCTGCCAGATCAGGAGGCCGAGTTCGTCGGCGAGCTCGTAGACGCAGCGCGGCGGCACCCACAGGCAGCATTTCACGGTGTTGAAGCCACGCGCGCGGAAACCCAGCAGCTGCTCGCGCCAGAACGCGGGGTCGATCGGCGGCGCCAGGTGCGGCGGCGAATAGCCCCAATGCAGGATGCCGCGCATCTGCAGCGGGGCGCCGTTCCACAGCACCTGCGTGCCGCTCGCCTGCAGTGCGCGGAAGCCGATGCGCTGCTCGATGCGGTCCAATTCCCGTTCACCATCGACGAGCCGGATGCGCAGCGTGTGCAGGTGCGGTGTGGTGGGTGACCACGGCTTTGCGCCCACCGCACCACAGCCATCGCGCACGCGTTGGCCGGCGACGACGTCATGGCGGACCGTGGCCAGCGACGGGTCGGCATCGAGCAGTTCGACGATGGCGGCGACCTTCTGCTGGCCAGCCGGCAACACCTCGAACTCGTAGTCGAGATGCGCGGGCGGGTTGCCCAACACCACCGGCGCCCAGCTGCCGAATGCGAACAGCGACAGCCGGTCGATCTGCGGCACGGTGTCGAGGCACAGCGTCACGCTCTGCCAGATGCCGCCGAAGTGCGGCTGCACGATCGGCAGGAAGCCCTGCGTGTTGTGGCCGACCCGTTCGTCGACGAGCACCTCCAGCAGGTCCGTGCCATCCGCGCGCACGGCCTCGGTCAGGTCGACGCGGAATGGTGTCCAGCCGCCGAGGTGTTCACCGACCTGCTTGCCGTTGCAGAAAACGGTGGCATGCGTCGCCACCGCCGCGAACTCGACGCGCACCTGCTGGCCATCGCGACGTGGCACGGTCAGCGTGCGCCGATAGCGCGCGACGCCGTCGAAGCGCACCCCGAGCGCCGTCTCGAACGCACTCGGCACCTCGATCGGCTGCCAGGCACCCGCCATACCATCGGCAGCGACCGGCGCGATCTCCCAGGTGCCGTCGAGGCGGATCCGCTCCTGGGCTGGCAACGCTGCCGTCGCGAACAAGCAGGCCGCGAGAATGCCGTGGGGCGTCGGATGCACCCGCGCATGGTGCGCGAGCGGGGCCCGTGGTGCGAGCCTCAGCCGAGGCCGTAGACGCGACCGAGCTTCGACTCCAGGTGCTGCAGGAACGGCTGCGACGACAGCGGCTGGCCGGTCACCCGAAGGCACAGTTCCGCGGGCTCGTACAGGCGACCGTGGCGGTGGATCTGCCGGCGCAGCCACTCGCGCAGCGGCGCGAACTGGCCGTTCTCGAACTGGCGCGCCAGACCGCCCAGTTCGCGATCCGCGGCCGCGGCGAACTGGGCGGCGTAGAGGTTGCCGAGCGTGTAGGTCGGGAAGTAGCCGAACAGGCCACACGACCAATGCACGTCCTGCAGGCACCCGTTGCGGTCGTCGGGCACCGCGATGCCGAGGTAGTCGCGGTAGAGGCGGTTCCAGTGGTAGGGCAGCTCTGCCACCGCGAGGCTGCCATCGAGCAGCGCTTGTTCCAGTTCGAAGCGCACCATGATGTGCAGGTCGTACGTCGCTTCGTCGGCTTCGACGCGGATCAGGCTCGGCCGCACGAGATTGGCGGCCCGATAGATGCCTTCGGCGTCGTGACCATCGCAGGCGCGACCGAGGTGCTGCTGGGCCTGTGGCCAGCACCAGCGCCAGAACGCGGCGGAACGGCCGACGTGGTTCTCCCACAGGCGGCTCTGGCTCTCGTGGATGCCGAGCGACACCGCTTCGCCGAGCGGCGTGCCGAGGTTGCCGAGTTCGAGCCCCTGTTCGTACAGACCGTGCCCGGCTTCATGCATGGTCGAGCCGAGGGCATCGAGCACGCGGTCGCGATGGAAGCGCGTCGTCAAGCGCACGTCGGCACCGACGCGCGTGCAGAACGGGTGCGCGCTGCGGTCGAGGCGGCCGAGCTTGCCGTCGAAACCCATCGCGTTGGCCACCGCGCGCACGAACACTTCCTGCGCCGCCTGATCGATCACCACGCGGCTGAAGCGATCGTCCGGAGCCTGGCCCGTGCCCAGGTGTTGCCGCAGCGCCACCAGCCGCGTGCGCAGCGGGCCGAACAATTCGCGCAACTGCGCCGCGGTCATGCCGGGTTCGTACAGGTCGGCCAACGCATCCCAGCGCGATTGCGTGCCTGTGCGCAAGCAGTCGGCCTTCTGCTGTTGCAGCGCGACCATGCGCTCGAGCCATGGCTGGAAGCGGCGGAAGTCGTCCTTGCTGCGCGCCGTGGCCCAAGCTTGCTGCGCCTTGCTCTCCAGCTCCGCCAGGGCATGCACCAGCGAGCCGGGCAGCTTGGTCGCGCGCGCGTGATCGAGCCGCCACAGGCGCACGTTCGCGCTGCGTTCCGGGTCCGCTTGCACCGAGGCATCGCCGGCGCACGCCGCCAGCCAATCGGCAACTCGTGGGTCGGTGATGCGCTGGTGCTGCAACTCGGCCAGCTGCGCCAGCTGCTCGGCGCGCACGTCGCCAGCCCCTGGCGGCATCTGCGTTTCCTGGTCCCACGCCAGCAAGGCGGCGGCAGAGCCCAGCAACCAGGCCCGGCGTTGGTGTTCGAGCAGAGTCTGGTAGCTGCCTTGCATGCACAGACCCATACCGCGGCCTTCGCCAAGGCGCGATGGTGTGGGCGCAACGGCAGTGCGGCGCGGGCGGCGAGGGGCTGGTGGCCTGCGAGGTACCAGCTAAGCTCCGACGCCATGGTCCTGCGGAACGCGGCCTTGCGGTGTGGGCTGATCGGTGCCGGCTGTCTCGGTCTCGGTTGGTTCGTCGGCGGCCAATGGTCGGGCCGCGCGGATCAGCCGCTGTGGCATGAGCCCGCATCGCAGACAGCGCCGGCCCTGCCGTCGTTCGCCGGCGTGGTCGCGCGGGTGATGCCGGCAGTCGTCGGGGTGCATGCGCAGCTGGTGGCCGCCCCCGTGGCGAATGCGAATGCCATCGCGGAGCCCACACGCCCGATGGCCGCTGCCGCACCAGGACAGCGCAACGGTTCGGGATTCCTCGTCGAGGCTGGCGGACTGGTCGTGACGAGTCGCCATCTGGTCCTCGATGCCGAACGCATCGAAGTCACGGTGCCGGAACTCGGTTCGTTCCCAGCCGCGTTGGTCGGTGACGATCCGGCGACGGACCTGGCGCTGCTGCGAATCGAAGGCGCCCCCGCCGGGCTGCCGTCGTTGCCGCTCGGCGACAGCGACACCCTGCAGGCGGGGGAGTGGATCCTCGCCGTCGGCAATCCGTTCGGCTTCGCGCAGACCGTCAGCGCTGGCGTCGTCAGTTTCGTCGGGCGCCATCTGCCACATTCCGACCTGCGGGTCACCAACGACTTCCTGCAGATCAGCGCGCCGGTGAATCCCGGCAGCTCCGGGTGTCCGATCGTCGACCTGGCCGGACGCGTCGTCGGCCTCACGACCCAAGCGCCGGTCGATGCGCAGGGCATCTCGTTCGCCGTGCCTGGCAACACCGTGAAGTGGACGCTGGCGGCGATGCAGCGCGAACCGGATGGCCGAGTGCGCCGTGGTTACCTCGGCATCGAGTTCGCGTCGCGTCCGGTATGCGATGGGGCGCGAGGCTGCGGCGCCCTGGTGGTGCGAGTGGTCGCCGGCCAGCCAGCGGAGCGCGCAGGGGTGCGAGCCGGCGATGTCGTGCTCAGTGTCGATGGTGGGCCGGTTCCCGATGCCCGTTCCTTGCACCGTCGCATCGTCTGCGCGGCGCCCGGCAGCCCCATCGCGCTGCAGCTGTTGCGCGACGGCCGTGTCGGCGATCCGATCGTCGCCGTGCTCGGCGAGGTCGGCACGCGATCCAACGATCCGGCGAACTGATCTCGACTTCCGCGCAACGCTTCCGACTCTCGCATCGCCGTGCCGAGCCCGCATCCTGCAGCCATCGCGTTCCTTGCCCCTGGCCTCGTACACCAGTTCGGCAACCTCCTGCTGACGATCCAGGGCCACGCGCTGCAGCTCGATCGGCCACCGGCCGCCGGACTCGGTCGGGCACAGCAGGCGATCCTGCAGGCCAGCGATCGCGGCGGGGTCTCCCTCCGGATCCTGCGCATCCTGCTCGGCGAGCCGGGCGAGCTGCAGGCCCCGGCGGCGCAGTTGCTCGAGATGTTCGGCGAGCTGGCGCGCGTGCCGGTGCGCGAAGCTGGCCATCGGCTGGACCTGCTGGGTGATTCCGCTGCGGGCTACCAGATCACCGCCAACGAGTTCTTCCCGAACGTGACCGCAGCCGTGCTGGAAGTGCTCGCCGCGGTGCCGCACGGCGTGCGCGGGCGTCTGCACATCGAACTGGCTGGGGCGCGGGGCTGTGTCGATGCCGACATCCGGTTCGTCACCGAAGCCGGCAACCTGCCCTTCCCTCTGCAGCTTGGCGGGCGCGTCGCCGCCTTGGCAGCCAGCCTGCGCGACCGTGGCGACCGCACCGTGGTGCGCGAACTTGGCGATGGCCTGCGCCTGGTCTTCGCATCCTTGCCAATGGCTACCGAAGCTTGCGGTGATCTTCACGCATCCTTGCCTGACTCCACCTAGGTTGTTCTTCGCCAAGACTGCATCGCGAACCCCGACCGAACGACCGCCGTGGCGAAACCGAAGATCCTGGTCATCGAAGACGAGCCCGACCTCCTCGAGGTCGTGCAATACAACCTCGAACGTGAGGGGCACAAAGTCATCGTCTGCCGCAATGGCGAGCAGGGCTTGAGCCGCATCCGCACCGACGATCCGGATCTGGTCATCCTGGACTTGATGCTGCCAGGCATGGATGGCGTCGAAGTCTGCCGGCAGGTGAAGTCCGATCCGGTCACCCGCAACATTCCGGTCATCATGGTGACCGCGAAGAGCGAGGAGAGCGACATCGTGCTCGGCCTCGGC
>CAMAUH010000061.1 GCA_945861365.1 Candidatus Kuenenia stuttgartensis | reverse complement strand
CCAACCACAGCGGCCGCCACGTGATCGGCGACACCACGCACGGCAAGGGCCGCATCAACGCGCTGTTCCGGACCAAGTACGGCCTCGATCGCTTGTTCCTGCACCTACAGCGCATGATCGTTCGCCACCCGCGCACGAACGTGCCGCTCGAGATCCTCGATCCGTTGCCGCCGGAACTCGTAGCCGTGCTGGATCGCCTGCGCGCCGAAGCGAGCTCGGACCACGCGCCCGTGGAGCCCCAGACACCCTGTGGCGATTCTTGACACACGACCAGCGCACGGCATCGTGCCGGCATGGCCGATCGACAAACTCGCAACGTGTCCCTGCCGCGGCAGCAGGAGGCGTTCCTCGATTCGATGGTGAAATCGGGCCGTTACCGAACCGCCAGCGAGGTCGTTCGTGACGGACTGCGGTTGCTCGAAGAGGCCGAGCATCGCCGCCTGCTCGAGGCCTGGATCTACGAAGACCTGACCCCGGAGCAGGAAGCCAAGATCCCACTCGCGCTGCGCGAGCGCGTACGAGCGTGGTTCGATCGCGTGGTCGCGAGCGCGAAGGAGGACGTGGCCGCCGGACGCGTCAAGGACGGACCGGCCGTGATACGCCGCTTGCGTCAGCGACTCGAGGAACGTCGTCGTTGACCTACCGCCTTACCGAGCGCGCCGAGGCCGAACTCGAGGGCATCCTCGACTTCATCGCCTCGAGAGACGGGGAAGCGAGGGCTGCGGCGATCCTCGATGCGTTCGCCAGCGCCGTCGATCTGCTCGTCGCGAATCCCCTCGCAGGCCGGGTGCGCACCAACCTGACCGGAGCGGAGCTGCGTTGGTGGACCGTGCATCGCTGGATGGTCCTGTACGACCCCGCACCACCGTTGACGATCCTGCATGTGGTTCACGGCGCACGGTCACTCGATCGCGCGATCACCGGTTGGTTCGGCAGCGTCGATGACGACCAGACCGGGCCACCGAACTGATCGTTGTGCTGAGCCGCCTGCGCGCCGAAGCTGACGGAACGTGCCCACCATCGCCTTCGTGAGCCTGGTCAACGACCGCGCGCAGTTCGAGGCCTGCCAGGCTTCGCTGCGCGCCATCGCCAACCCGTTCCCGCAGTGGCTGATGGTCGAACCCAACCTGCGCGGCTGGAACGCGGCGCAGGGCCTCAACCACGGCATCGAGCAGCTCGACGCGGAGTGGATCGTCTGTGTGCACCAAGACGTGCTGTTCCCTGCCGACTTCTGGCAGCGACTCACCGCCGCACTGGCCGCACTGCCGGGCGACGCAGCGCTGGCTGGCCTCGTCGGCTGCGAACAGGGCGGCCGGTTCCGCGGCCACATCGTCGACCCCAACGGGCACTGCTACTGGCCGTCGCTGCCGCACCCGGTGCTGACGCTCGACGAAGTGCTGATCGCGGTGCGCAAGGGCTCGGGGCTGCGCTTCAACGCCGAAGTGCCCGGCTTCCACTGCTACGGCGCCGATGCGTGCTTCGAGGCGCAGAAGCGCGGACTGCAGACGTTCGCGATCGACGCGCCGCTGCTGCACCTGTCGACCGGCAAGCTCGACGCCAGCTACGAACGCGCGTCGGCGTGGCTGATGGCGAAGTGGGGACCGCAGTACGGCTGGCTGCTGCCGATGCCGACGCTGCTGCTGCAGGACCCACAGCGCGCCGGACTGATCAAGCGCTTCCTGCAGCGCTGGCGCCGGCGCAAGGACCGGCTCGCGCGCAACACCAACGTCTGCGCCGACGTGAACTGCCGGGCGAAGGCCCTGGTGCCGCCGAAAGGTCGCTGATGCGCGCGCTGATCGTCGCCTACTACTTCCCGCCGAAGGGCGGTGCCGGCACGCAGCGCTTCGCGAAGTTCTGCAAGTACTTGCCGACGCACGGCATCACCCCGACCGTGCTGACGGTCGCGGCCGAAGCGAAGAGCGAGTTCGCGCCACACGACGATGCCTCGCTGGACATCGGCCAGGGCACCGAGGTCGTGCGCGTGGCGCCGCCGACGCACCCGCCGCTGGCGCTGCGCCTCGCCCGCAAGGCGCGCTTCCAGGTCGACGACGATGAATGGGCCTGGGCCGCCGGCGAACGTGCGGTCGCGGAGGCGAAGGCGCGCAAGTGCGAGGTCGTGGTAACGACGCTGTCGCCGTACGCGTGCTACCGGATCGGCGAACGCGTGCAGCGCGAGCTCGGCATCCCGTGGGTCGTCGACTTGCGCGATCCCTGGGCGCTCGACGGTTGGCGCGTCTACACGACGCCGCTGCAGGCGCGGGCCGACCTCAACCGCATGCGGCGCACGCTGCAGCGGGCCGACTTCGTGATCGCCAATGTGCCGGCCGCGCGCGATGCGTTCGTGCAGCTCGGTGCCGACCCGGCCCGCACGGTGGTGATCCCGAACGGCTTCGACGAAGAGGACTTCGCCGCCATCGCGCGACCGCCGCGCACCGACCCGCGCTTCCAGCTCGCACACATCGGCACCTTCCATGGCGTCGATGTGCCGGCTGGCCTCACCCATTCGCGCTTCCGCCGGGTCCGCCACCGCGAGATCGCGCCGCTCGGCCGCACCGGCTTCTACCTGCTGCACGCGATCGCGAAGTGGCGCACGGCTGTCGCCCACCGCGGCCGCGGCCTCGCGGTGCACCTCTATGGCCAGATCGACGCGAGCCATCGCGCCCTGATCGACCAGCTCGGCATCGGCGACCTGGTGACGCTGCACGGCTACGTCGACCACCGCACCTCGGTCGCCGCCTCGTGCGCCGCCGATGCGCTGTTCGTGCCGCTGCACGGCATCCCGGACGGCGAACGGGCGCTGGTCGTGCCCGGCAAGCTGTACGAAGCACTGGCGAGCGAACGCCCGATCCTGGCAGCACTGCCGCCGGGTGACGGTGCGGACCTCGTCGAGCGCCTGCAGGCCGGCAGCGTCGTGGCCGCGACCGACGCCGACGCTTTGGCGAAGGCCCTCGGCGCGATGGTGCAGCGCCACGGCACAGGCGAGTCGACCGCGGGCGTGGCACGCAGCCGGCTGGCGCCGTTCACGCGCACCGCACTGACGACGCAGCTGGCCGAGGTGCTGCGCGCGGCCGTCGAACGCCGCCGTTTCGTCACCATCCAGGACCCCTGGCAGCGGCTCGGCGTACACCCGATTCGCTGATGGCGGCGGTGCCCTTCCGACGGTTGGCGTTCGGCCAATGATCGCGTGGCGGGAAAGCGCTTGACTGCTGGAAGCAAGCGATCAAGATGCGATGCAATACCCAGCTTTTGTCCGGTCTGACCGGACAAATCTACGCCAAGCCCGCCGCAGAGAAGATTACAGAAGATCCTGAATTGCAACAGCTTGCGAAAGAGCTACTGCAGCGGTCCGCGTTTCCGTTGGGCGTATTGAATCCGTTCAGCCCCATGAGGGACTCGCGCCCTCGACTCGGGACTCAGGAATGAACCAGAAGAAAAAGTATGCGCTCGCCGGCGGTGGCTACTGCCTCTACGCCCCGCGTTTCCCGCGCTTCCAGGACGCCCCGGGCTTCGCCGACGAAGCCAACATCGGCAATGCCACGGTGCCGTCGGTCTTCTTCCTGTCGTTCCTCGAAAATGGGCGACCATTGGCGCTGCAATGCCGCCAGACGGTCTTCGAGGAAGGCAAGGCGCTGATCACGTTCGACGAGCCGGGCGGCTTCAAGGTGGTCGAGAAGCGCTTCGTCACGCAGGACGACCGCTTCGTCAGCGAGCTCGAGCTGAGCAATGGCGGCAAGGCCGATCGTGAGATCACCGTCGTGCAATGGACGACGACCGATCCCGATGGTGAGCCGGTCTCGCTCGAAGGCGACAGCTTCCGCATCCGCCGCCTGCTGAAGGACGGCACCAAGCCGGAAGTGCCCGCCGACATCCACTACAGCAATCCCGACAGCAAGGGCGCCCGCTGCCTGCAGGCCTACTTCGCCGAGGGTGGCAGTGATCGGCCGGACTTCGAGGAGACGCCCTGGTTCGAGCTCGACCAGCTGCCGACGCCGCGCGCCAAGCGCCCGATGGAGAAGCCGAGCCCGATCATCGCCGGCTCGCGCGTCTACTGCGGCCTGTTCCGCCCGGTGCCGCTGAAGGCGGGCACGAAGGCGAACCACCGCTTCGAAGCCAACCTGATCTTCAAGGGCAAGGGCATCAACTTCCGCGCGCGTCGCCCGGACCTCAAGGACGAGTGTGGCTGGCAGGCCTTCTGGGAGAAGGTGCCGAAGTTCCACTGTGACGACAAGGCGCTCGAGCGCGTCGTCAAGCACCGCTTCGAACTGCTCTACGCGCTGCGCCAACCGCACGGTGCCGGCCTGTTCTCGTCGGCCGCGGTGTGCGAGGGCAACGGCCACTTCCACCAGCCGTCGAGCTTCAGCACGCCGGCGATCATGCGCGAAGCGCGCTGGCTGCAGGATCCGACGCTGTCGCGCGGCTGCCTGAAGGCGTTCTTCGAGAACATCCACCACAATGGTGCGGTGCCCGGTCGCCTCTACATGACCGGCCTCGACGCCAACGACTTCTATCACGCCGACTGGGGCGGTGGCTTCGAAGCACTCGACGCCATCCACCCGGACAAGGCGACGAAGAAGGCGGTGCTGATGTCGATGCAGCGCTACGTGAAGTGGCTCGCCAACAACCGCGATCCGGAGGGCAGCGGCCTCACCGACATCGTCAACCACTTCGAAGCCGGCCAGGAGTTCTCGCGCCGCTACACGGTGATCGACGACAAGGCCGACCGCGCCATCGAGTTCACCGAGCAGTTCCGGCTGAAGGGCATCGACGCGTCGGTGTTCCGCTACCGGATGGTGAAGTGGCTCTACAAGGTCGCCGAGGAGATCCAGGAGAAGGCGATGGCCAACCGCTTCCAGGCGGAGTGCGAGGTCATCCTGGACACCATCCGCAAGAAGATGTGGGACGAGAAGGCGGGGCTCTTCATGGACCTCGACCCCGACAACCGCCGCAAGACCAACGTCAAGGCGGCCGTCGGCTTCTACCCGCTCGCCACCGACATCCCGAACGCCAAGCAAGTCGATCGCATGCTCGACGTGCTGTCCGACCGCGAGGAGTTCTGGACCAAGTACCCGGTGCCGAGCATCTCGGTCAGCGACTCGACCTACGACGGCACCGGCCGCTGGAAGGGCACGCGCAAGAACAGCCCGTGGAACGGCCGCGTCTGGCCGGTCGTCAACTCGCACATCCTCGAAGGCCTGACCTACTGGGCCGAGCGCGGCAACAAGCGCGCGCAGAAGCTCGCCACCGAGCTGCTGAAGAAGACGGTGACGATGCTCAGCGGTGCGTGCGAGAACAGCGATCGCGCCAACTCGTTCGAGCACTACCACCCGGAGACGGGCGTCGGCTCGCGCTACCGCGGCGTCGACCTCTACTGCAACGCGTTCGTGCTCGACAACATCTTCCGCATCGCCTGCGGCTTCGCGATCCGCTACGGCGAGGTGCAGGACGATCCGATCGGTGACGCGATCGACTTCAAGCTGTCGGGCATGCCGCTCGGCAACAAGCTCTACGACGTCGACCGCAAGAACGGTCGGCTGCGCGTGCAGCAGCAGTGATCGATGCGGGGGCCGAAAGGCCCCCGCGGTGTTTCCGGAGGCCTCTTCGTGACCACGCTCGCCGACATCCGCGCCGCTGCCGAACGCATCCGCGGCCACGTGCATCGCACGCCCGTCATGACCTCCGCGACGCTCGACCGCGAGCTCGGCGCGCAGGTGTTCGCCAAGTGCGAGAACCTGCAGAAGGTCGGCGCGTTCAAGGCGCGCGGCGCCTGCAACGCGGTGATGGCGCTCGATGACGCGGCAGCCGCGCGCGGCGTCATCACGCACAGCAGCGGCAACCACGGCGCCGCACTGGCCTA
The DNA here is from genome assembly GCA_945861365.1 of Candidatus Kuenenia stuttgartensis. Classification (GTDB taxonomy): domain Bacteria; phylum Planctomycetota; class UBA1135; order UBA1135; family UBA2386; genus UBA2386. Next base: position 6,986 of record CAMAUH010000061.1, on the reverse strand, counting down.
CGCGGCCGCGAAGCGCGGCATTCCCTGCCTCGTCGTGATGCCGGACACGGCACCGCGCGTGAAGATCGACGCCGTGCGCGGCTACGGCGCCGAGATCGTGCTGTGCAAGGCCACCGAACGCGACGCCACCAGCGCGCGCCTGCAGCAGCAGCGCAGCATGGCGATGGTGCATCCGTTCGAGAACGCGTTCGTCATCGCCGGCCAAGGCACCGCGGCGCTCGAACTGCTCGAGGACATCCCCGACCTCGACGCCGTCATCGTGCCGGTCGGCGGCGGCGGCCTGTGCGCCGGCACCGCCGTCGTCATGCGCGCGCTGCGCCCGCAGGCCGCGATGCTCGGCGCCGAACCGAAGGCCGTCGACGACGCCGCCCGCTCGCTGGCGACCGGTGTTCGCCAACCGCGCGTCGACAACGCGAAGTCGTGGGGCGACGGGCTGATGACGGGCTTGGGCGAACCCAACTTCGCGCTGCTCGTGCAACACCGCGTGCGCATCGTCACCGTCGACGAGCAGGCCATGGTCGACGGCGCCCTGTTCTTCCTGCAGCGCATGAAGCTCGTCGTCGAGCCGAGTTCGGCGACCGTGCTGGCGGCCTTGCGCGCGATCGCGCCCGAACTGCGCGGCAAGCGCGTCGGCATGATCCTCAGCGGCGGCAACACCGACTTCGCCTGGCTGCCGCGCTGAGCGCTACGACCTCGGCCCCCTGACGCTGGGCCGGATGGAGCATGGTCCCGCAATGGCGCAGGCTGCATGAAGCGTGATGGCCGCACATCGGCCGAGGAACGCACATGGCCGGCATCATCCTGACGACCGATCTCTCGGCGGAATCGCAACGCGCCTTCGCTCCCGTGAAGGAACTGGCGAAACGGCTCGGTCTCGAGATCACGCTGCTCAGCGTGCTCGAGGACGTCGTGTTCGAGCCCGTCGCCGGCGGCCTGCTCGCCGTCGGCCCCGACCGCTCGCAGCTGCGGCGCGACCAACAGCAGGAACTCGATCGCTGCAAGGCGCAGTTCGGCAGCGACGTCCGCGTGCACACACTGCTGCTGGAAGCCGCCGACGTGCCGCGCGCGATCGTGCAGCACGCCAACACCGCGAAGCCGGACTTGCTGGCGATGGCGACGCACGGCCGCACCGGCCTGCGACGCCTGCTGCTCGGCTCGGTCGCCGAACAGGTCGTGCGCCACGCGCGGGTGCCGGTGCTGCTCTATCCGCCGATGGATTGAGCCTTGGCCCGCCACGCCGTGTGGCGGTGCACCATCAGCGCCGTGGCGAACACCGGCACCACCAGGTTGAACACCGGCAACGTCGACAGCAGCACGATCACGATGCCCGCGGCGAGCACTTCACCACCGCGCTTGGCCTGCAGTTGCCGCGCCTGCACCGGCGACAACCGGCGCAGGCCGACCAGCTCGAAGTACTCGCGGCCGAGCAGCCAGCCGTTCCCCACCAGCCAGGCCGCTGGATAGGCGACCGGGAACACGAACAGCACCAAGAGCAACGCGAGGTTGCAGACCACGACCAGCCCCAGCAAGCGCAGCATGGCCGCCAGCGCCGACAGCAGCGGCAGGCCGGGCGCCCGCCCGAGCCCCGGGTAGTGGCGGGCCTCGACTGCCGCGGCGACGGGTTCGAGGAACAAGGCCAGGAACACGCTCGCGACCATCGGGAACAGGAACCAGGCCAGCACGAAGGTCAGCATCGCCCCGAGCCAGCTCAGCCAGCCGGACCAGGAGCCGATGTCGGGCAGCCAGACAGCGACCGCCCAGTCGATGCCCCACCAGACCATGAAGAAGGTGGCGAGGCTCAACAGCACCGTGGCCCCCAACAGGGTGGCGATGCGTGGAGCGAACAGGTCACCGAAGGCGAGCAGGCTGGCGCGGAGCATCCGGGTGGGAACGCGCCATGCGGTGGGCGTGGCGCGGCGGACCAACATACCGGCGCGCGCCGTGAGGGCCGCCGTAAGACCGCGGGCAGCCGTGGCCCTTGCCGCCCCGTGCCATCACGACTCCGCATCCGCCCGCACGCCAGCCGGACCCGCGCCCCGGCGCGAGGCGCCGCGCGCCGTGGTCGCACGGTATGGTTCTGCTCCGTGTCGATCTCGGATCGCAGCAATCCGCCGCTGCCAGCACCTGGAGAGGAGACGGCCTCGGCCGCCGCACTGCAGCGCGATCGCGACCTGCTGGCGCGTTGGCGCGATGGCGACGTCGAGGCTGGCACCACGCTGCTCGACCACTACTCCGGCTTCGTGCGCAAGGTCGCGCTGCGCGCCGGAGTGCGCGCCGGGGCCGACTTCGAGGAGTTCTGGCAGGACCTGGTGTTGCGCCTGCTGCAGCAGCTGCCCGACCTGACCGGGCGCCTGCGCACGAGCTTCGCCGGCTACCTCGGCTGGCAGGTGCGCGACCAGCTGCGTTCGTGGCGCCGCCGCGAACGCCGCTCGGGCATCGTGACCGAGCACGTGGTCGTGGTGCACCACGACGAACCAGGGGACCGCATGGCCTTCTGGGAAGCCCTGCGCGCCTGTGCCGCGGGCCTGCCGCCGCGCGAGCAGGCGGTGTTCGAACATCGTTTCCTCGGCGGGCTCGATCTCACCGAGGTGGCCGCCCGCGTCGACAGCAACGCCAATGCGGTCGCGCAGGCGGTCTTCCGCCTCGTGCGGCGCTTGCGGGACTGCCTGCTGACCAAGGGCTTCGACGGCCCCGGAGACCTGCTGTGAACTGCCCTGCCCCGGAACACCTGTTGGCGTATGCCGAAGGCGCGGCCCTGCCCGATGTGGCGACCCACGTCGCCACCTGCGCGAACTGTCGCAAGCAACTCGCCGAACTCGGCGCCTTCGAGACCCTGCTCGCATCGCAAGCGGTAGCACCCGCAGCCGAGCGGGAACGCCTGCGCAGCGCGACCTGGCGCCTGCTGCAGGGCGGACCAGCGCGCAGCACCGCCCCGGTGCGCCGTTTCCCGGTGTGGCCAGCGCTCGGCGTCGCCGCCCTCGCCGCGGCCGTGCTCGCGGCGCTGACGCTGTGGCCGGCGGCGCACGGCCTGACCAACCTCGGCGTGCACAGCTACCCGGTGGAAGGCGGCCTGCGCGCCGAAGCCGGCCTGCGCTTCGCCATGACGCTGCGCGTCGCCGATCCGCGCTGGGTCGCGATCTGGGAGCTCGGCGCCGGCACCGGCAAGCGGCTGCTGCCCGACGCCAGCGCCCCGTTGCCGACCTACGGCGTGACCTTCCCGCTGCCCGCCGGCGACCACCGCATCCCGGCCGCCGAGCTGCTCGACTTCGATGTCGCGCCGAACACGGCCCCGCAGCAACTGCTGGTCATCGCCACGCCGGAGCCGCTGCGCGCCGACCAGCTGGCCGCGATCGACGCGCTGGTCGGCAAGGGCGATCAGGCGGCGTTCTGGCCGCAGCTGTCGCAGCAGTTCCCCGAAGCGCGGCTGCTCGCCTTCCCGAGCCGCTGAGGCTCAGGCGCCGCTGCCGACCAGGGCTTCGAGCGCGAGCCGTTCCTTCGGGATCGACGCGGACAGCACCTCGGCGCCCGACTCGGTGCAGAGGACATCGTCTTCGATGCGGATGCCACCGAAGCCGCGCCCGCTGTGCATGCGCAGGAACTCCTCCGCGCGCGCGAAGTCGACCTGGCCCTTGAACTGCTTGCGGAACGCGGCGTCGCGCAGGATGGCCGGCACGAAGTAGATGCCGGGCTCGATCGTCACGCACATGCCGGGTTCGAGGTCGAGGTCGAGCCGCAGGTAGGCGGTGCCGAACTGCGTGCTGCGCGTGCGGCCCTTGCCGTACGCGATGCGGTCGCCGAACGCCTCCATGTCGTGCACGTCGAGGCCGAGCAGGTGGCCGACGCCGTGCGGGAAGAACATCGCGTGCGCGCCGTTCGCGACCAGCTCGTCGGGGTCGCCATGCATCAGCCGCAGCTGCACCAGGCCGTCGGCGAGCACGCGCGCAGCGTGCATGTGGATCTCGCGGTAGCGCACCCCGGGCTTCACCGCGGCGATCGCGGCCTGTTCGGCGTCGAGCACGATGTCGTAGATGTCGCGCGCCTCCGGCGTGAACCGGCCGCCCACCGGCCAGGTGCGGGTCACGTCGGCGCAGTAGCCGCTCGGCCGTTCGGCGCCGGCATCGAGCAGCACGAGGTCGTTCTCGAGCAGCACGTTGCCGTGCGCGTGGTTGTGCAGCACCTCGCCGCGCACCGACAGGATCGTGTTGTAGGCCTCGACGCAGCCGTGCTTGCTGAACGTGCCGACCACCGCGCCGACCAGGTCCTGCTCGCGGATGCCGGCGCGCGTCTGCGCCATCGCCAACGTGTGCGCCTGCCGCGTCACCGCCACTGCGGCCCGCATCTCGGACAGCTCCTCGGCGGTCTTGTGGTTGCGCAAGCGGGCGATCGTCAGCAGCAGTTGGCCATCGCCGATGCGCTGCACGTCATGGAAATCGAGGGGCTCGCCGGTGATCGCCGCCGCTTCGGCGGTGGCACGCGGATCGGCGACCGCGACCGAGCGCACGGCACGCTTGCCGACCTTCTTCTTCACCACCGCGGCCAGGTCGGTGCGCTTCATCACCGCGTCGACACCGATCGCCTTCTTCAGGTCGGCGAAGCCCGGGACCGCGCCATGCCACAGCGCGTCGGCCGGCGTGCGCTCGTCGAGGAACAGCGTCACCGAACGATCCTTGGGATCGAACAGCGCGGCCGCGTTGGGCTCGGCGTGCGGGAAGAAGAACAGGAACGAGCTGTCGGCGCGGAACGGGTGCCAGTTCGCCGGGTAGTTGCGGGAGAGCCAACCGCCAGCCATCAACAGCACGGGGGTGTCGATGGCGGCAAGGAACTCGGCGCGGCGGGTCGCATGGTGTTTCGAGGTCAACATGGCCGCGCGAGAGTAGGGTGCGCGGCCGCCCGACGCATGCGCGCATCGGCCCACAGGCACCATGTCCTGGTCCCTGTGGGAGTTAGCCGGCAGACGCTCCGTCTTGGCGCGCCACTCCGAAAGCCCCCGATGAATCGAACGCCCCTCGTCGCGCTGCTCGCGATCCCCTGCCTCGCTCTGCTCGCCTGGTTGCTGTTCGGCGGCGACGGGGACGCGACGCTGCCCGCCAACCCGTCGACCTCGGCCCCGGCGACGGCAAAGCCCGAGCAGCCGGCCGCGGCGCCGGTCGCGGGCCAGCTGACCGCCGAGGCGTTGCAGAAGCAGGCCGGGACGGACACCACCACCGCGGAACGGTCCGAGGCCACCCCGGCCACCGGCGCTGCCAGCGCCAACGTGATGGTGCGCGGCCGGCTGGTCGACAAGGCCGGGGCGCCGCGGGCGAACACCGCGCTGACCTGCCAGTCCTGGCCGCTCGACGGCGACCTCGTCTTCGACATGCCGGACCCTGACCGGCCGCGCGACGGCAAGCAGCCGAGCTGGACCACCGGCGCCGACGGCCGCTTCGCGATCCCGCTGGCCGCCAACCACGCTGGCGCGCTCGAACTGCTGGCCGACGACGTCGTGTTCGTGCAGGAGTCGCCGCGCGTGTCGGGCAAGCAGGGCGACCAGGACCTCGGCGACGTGAAGACGCTGCGCGCCAACACGCTGCGCGGCGTCGTGCAGGACCAGGCCGGCAAGCCGGTCGCCGACGCCAAGGTCGGCGCCTCGCGAGACGTGCTGTCGTTCAACACCAACACCACCAAGACCGGCAGCGATGGCACGTTCACGATCCGCAAGCTGCAGCCCGGCAAGTGGTCGGTGCGCACGGCGTCGGGCAAGTTCCTGCCGACCACGCTCGAGGTGACGCTCGCCGAAGAGGAGGACCGCAGCGACCTCGTGCTGGTGGTGAAGCCGGGCAACGCGATCGCCGGGCAGGTCGTCGACGAACGCGGCATCGGCGTCGCCGACTTCAAGGTCGGCAGCAAGCGCACCGAAGCGCGCGGCGGCGTCAGCATCGAACGCTTCGCTCCCGACGAGGCGACCACGACCGACGGCAACGGCTACTTCACGCTGTCGGGCCTTTCGGACGAGACGGCGACCGTGCGCGCGTTCGGCCCCGGCCACAGCTCGGCGATGGCGAGCGACGTGAAAGTGGGCACCGGCGACCTGGTGCTGCGCGTCGAGCGCTTCGGCGCGGTCGAAGGCGTGTTGGTCGACGCGGAGGGCAAGCCGATCGAAGGCAGCAGCGTGCGAGCGCAGACCGCGGGCATGCCCGAAGTCGACTCGATGGTGCTCGAGGACCTCGACGGCCTGCAGATCCCCGGGCGCGGCGGCGCCAAGACCGCGGCGGATGGTTCGTTCCGACTCGAAGGCGTGCGCCCGGGCGCCGCGACGATCGTCGCGACCGGCAGGGCGCACCGCCCGGCGCGCCAGGCCGGCGTGAACGTGATCGCCGCGCAGACGACGAAGGGCGTGCGCCTGCTCGCCGACCGTGGCGCCGTCGCGAAGGTCACCGTCGTCGACGATGCCGGCAAACCCGTCGCCAAGGCCTTGGTCACGCTCGGCAACGTGCCGGTGTCCGGCGGCCCCGGCGGCGCCCGCGTCGGCTTCTCGCGCCGCGTCGAGGCCAGCAGCGACACCTCCGGGCCAGTGCTGATCGACGGCATGGAGCTCGGCAGGGGCACCACCGACGAGAACGGCGTCGTCGAGATCGCCGGGCTCGCGGCCGGCGACGTCATGGTCGCCGCGACGCATGCCGAGTTCGCCCCGGCCGAGCCCGTGCGCTGCACGCTGCCGCGCAGCGGCACGACCGAATCGACGGTGAAGCTGCGCGTGCCTGGCCGCGCCGAGATCACCGTACTCGGCAGCGACGGCGCGGCACTGGCCGGCAGCCCGGTGCGCCTCGTCGTCGACGGCGACGACGGGGACCGGCACGAGCAGACCACTGACGAACACGGCATCGCGACCTTCGCAGTGCTCGTGCCCGGGACCTACCAGGCGACCCTGGTGCGCAAGCCGAAGCCGAACCGCATCGGCGATGCCATGATCATGCTCGGGGGCGACGACGAGGCGATCGCATCGTCGC
>CAMAUH010000060.1 GCA_945861365.1 Candidatus Kuenenia stuttgartensis | reverse complement strand
GAGCAGATGGGTATCCGGCCGCTCGGCTTCCTGGTCGCGCCGAAGGTCGTCGCCTGCGCCGCTTCGGCGCTGCTGCTCGGCGTCGTGTTCGACGTGGTCGGCATGTGCGGCGGCGCGCTGTTCGCGTGGGCCGCGGCGGGCATCGAATGGAACGCCTTCGCCGAGCAATTGCGCGCGGCGCTGCGGCTGTCCGATTTCCTGGTGGCGCTGGCGAAAGCGGCCACGTTCGGGGCCGCGGTCGGCATCGTCGGCTGCGCGCTCGGGCTGCGCGTCAAGGACGGCAGCGAGGGCGTCGGTCGCGCCACCACCAGCGCCGTCGTGCTCGGCATCTTCCTGGTCATCGTCATCGACGCGGTGTTCGTCACCGCCCAGCGGTTGCTCGGCTGATGGAACTCGTCACCGCCCTCGAACCGTTCGTGCGCCGTGCCACCGACGACCTGGTGCGGGCGGTCGCGTTGACGACGCAGTTCGGCGAACGCACCGTGCTCGACGGCGTCGACGTGGCGATCCGCCGCGGCGAGGTGTTCGTCATCATGGGCCCGTCCGGCTGTGGCAAGACGACGCTGCTGCGCCATCTCTGCGGCCTGCAGCAGCCGACGCTCGGTTCGGTGACCGTCGGCGGCCACGACGTCTACGGCGCGCCACCGGACCTGCTGCACCACATCCGCTTGCGCACCGGCCTGTCGTTCCAGGGCGGCGCACTGCTCGGCAACCTGACGGTGCTCGAGAACGTCGCGCTGCCGCTGCGCGAGAACACCGACCTGCCCGATGCGGTGATCGTCGAGACCGCGCGCATGAAGCTCGACATGGTCGGCATGCTGCACGCGAGTGCGCTGCTGCCGAGTTCGCTGTCGGGCGGCATGCGGAAGCGCGCCGCGATCGCGCGGGCGATCGCGCTCGATCCGGACATCGTCTACTTCGACGAGCCGTCGGCCGGCCTCGATCCGATCACCGCCGCCGAGGTCGACAACGTCATCACCAAGCTGAACAAGGTGTTCGGCATCACGATGGTCGTCGTCACGCACGACCTGCCGTCGGCGCGCGGCATCGCCGACCGGATCCTGGTGCTGCTCGACGGCAAGGTCGCGGCGATGGGCGCCTGTGAAACGGTGTGGAACCATCCGGATCCGCGCCTGCGCGACTTCATCGAAAGGCGCCTGCGTGCCGAAGAAGGCCGCGGCATGGACGTTCTCGCGCATCTGGAGGTCTGATGGACGGCTCCACGCGGCGATTCCGGCTCGGTCTGTTCGTGCTCGGGTGCGGTGGCCTGTTCGTGGCCCTGCTCGCCTTCATCCTGCAGAACAGCTTCGACCGCGACCGCGCGACCTACTTCATCCTCTTCCACGAGAACGTGAAGGGCATGGTGGTCGGCTCGCGCGTCAACTTCCAGGGCGTGCCGATCGGCGTCGTCAGCGACCTGCGCTTCCAGGACGGCAAGACGTTGGTCGAGCTGCGCGTCGATCCGAGCCGCGCCAACCTGCAGGACGTCACCAGTGCGCGCATGGATCGCCTGCTGGTCACCGGCCAGGTCACCGTCGAACTCGAGGGCTACGCAGCGGCCGGCAAGAGCCTGCCGCCGGGGTCGTTCATCCAGCCGAAGGACGATCCGCTGTCGTCGCTGACCGGCAGCATCCCCGAGGTCGTCGATCGCGCCAGCGACGTGCTGGCGCGGCTCGATCGCGTGCTGGCCAGCGTCGAGCAGCTGCTCGGACCGAAGAACCAGGCGCACATCGCGGCGGTGCTGCAGCACACCGAGGCGGCCGCACAGGAACTGGCGACGGTGACCGTGCCGGCGGCGACCGCGATGCTCGGCGATGCCCGCCAGACGCTGCAGGAAGCGCGCGGCGCGGCGGCGTCGGCGCGCACGACGATCGACGCGCTGGCGCGCATCGAAGGCGACCTGCGCGCGTTCGCGCACGAGGCGACGGCGTTGTGCACCGGCGCGCGCGCGCCCTTGCAGCACGCGCTGCTCGGCATGCGCAGCGCCCTCGACGACATGCGCGGGCTCGTCCGCCAGCTGAAGCTGGCGCCAGACAGCCTGCTGTTCGGTGTCAGCCAGCCGGCCGCGCCGGCAGGTGGATCACGATGAAGGCGACGAACAAGCTCCCTGCGCTGGCCGCACTGGCGTTCGCGGCGTGCAGTTCGGTCGAAGTGCCGCGCGAGCGGTTCTACCGGCTCGCGCTGCCCAAGGTCGCGGCGGCGGATCCGCAGCAGGCCGGCGTGCTGCGGGTGCACGACCTGCAACTGGCCACCTCGCTGGACGGGGATTGCCTGCTGCAACAGGACGGCGTCGAGATGCGCACGCAGCCGCTGTCGCGTTGGGTGGCGCCGCTCGATCGGCTGGTCACCGATGCGCTGGTGCTCGGCCTGTCGCGCGAGCGCGTGTGCGAGCTGGTGAAATCCGGCATCGATCCCGGCGACGAGAACTGGTCGCTGCGCGGTCGCATCGTCGAGTTCGCCGAGGTGCGCGGGGAGCGCGGTGCCGAGGCGCACGTGACGCTGGAGCTGTGGCTCGAGAGCGGCGATCGGCGCTGGTTCCACGACGAGTTCACCGCGGTGCAGCCGATCGAGCGCAGCGGGGCCGAGGCCGTGGTGGTGGCGTTGTCGGACGGCTTGCAGCAGGTCGTGCACGGCGTCGTCGCGCGCATGCGCGAACGCGAGTTGTTCGCCGCCGCGAAGGCCGCGGGCGCTTCTCCGGCGGTCGCCGCGCCCGGGCGCTGAGTCGGGTCAGCTGCCGGCGCGGCGGCGACGCGGGCGGCCCTTCGGCGCCAGCAGCACGAACCACGTGCTCAGCACGATCGCGAGCACGAGATCGTTGTGTTGGCCGGCGAGCCGCTTCCAGTGGGCGATCTGCTGCGGGCTGGCGACGCTGCCGCTGCTGTTCCACTCGCCCTGCGCGGGTGCCTGGGGTGCGGGAGGGGAAGCCGGTTCCGCTGGCGGAGCACTCTCGATCTGGATGCACCACCACAACCAGAAGACGAGGCAGCCGGCGCAGAACGCCTGCATGGTCCGGCGGCCCCAGCCTGGGTGGAACAGGCCGATGCTGGCGACCGGCAGCAAGAACACCAGCCAGAAGATCCAGCCGAGGTACGACCAGATGGCGGGCATCAGCCAGGCGTGCAGCCCGACCCCGAGGCCGACGACGAGGCAAGCGCCGAGCAACAGGGCGTCGTGCCGCGCGGTGCGTTCCAGCGCGTGGCGGCCGATCGGATGCAGCAACAACAGCAGGTTGAACAGCGGCACCGTGCACGCCGTCAGCAGCACGAAGCCGAGCCACGAGAAGCGCACGATCGTCGCGGCCAGCGGCAGGTTCGCCTGCTCCAACCCTTCGGCGCCGAAGCGCGCGAGCAGCCACAGCCCGAAGGCGATCTGCAGGCGGCGGGCGTTGGAGAAGCGGTCGAGCCACAGGAACCAGCCGAGCACGAGCCGGTAGAGCGGGTTCCTCGCCTTCAGCGCCTCGACGAGGCCGGCGCGCGCGCCGTCGAGGCTCGGGTCGCGGCGCAGCGCTTCCTGGAAGTGGTGCAGCGCGCCGTGTGCATCACCTTGCTGCAGCAGCGCGAACCCGCGCGCCTGGTGCGTGTAGGGGTTGTCGGGATCGTGCGCGAGCGACGCATCGACGGTGTCGGTGGCCTCGGCCCCGCGGCCGAGTTTGGTCAGCGCCAGCGAGCGCAGGTTCAGGCAATCGGTGTGTTCGGCATCGAGCGCGAGGCCCTCGTCGGCCGCCGCCAGCGCATCGGCCCAGCGCCGTTGCCGCATGCGGATCTGCGCCAGCATCGCGCGCGAGTTGGCATCGTCGGGATCGAGTTCGATCGCGCGCAGCGTTGCTTCGGCAGCTGGTGCGAGTTCGTCGCGCGCCTGGTGCACGACGGCGAGCGAGTAGTGCGTGAAGTCGGCGTCGGGGGCGAGTCCGATCGCTGCGTGCGCTTCGCGGAGGGCCTCGTCGAGCGCGTCGGTCTGGGCCAGGGCCTGCGCCAGCAGCGCATGGGCGAACGCGTGGTCGGGTTCCTGGGCGAGCACGCCGCGCAGCTCGTGGATCGCGTGGTCCCAGCGTTGCTGCTGGAACAGCAGCACGGCGCGCTGCCAGTGGGCCTCGGTCGACATCGCGCCAGTGTGGCGCGGCGTTCCACCCATGCAACGAACTGGGCATTCCTCGTTGATCCTGGCGAGGCAGCCGCTGGCCGGTGGCCGAGGTTCACAGCTTCAGGTAGGCCTTCAGATCGTCGTAGAGCCCGGCGTCGTTGGCGTAGAGCACGTAGTTCTTCGCCGTCGCGAACCACTCGTTCGTCGTCGCCTTCTGCAGCTTCGCCGCCGCCAGCAGGTCCTTCGTGCGCAACGGCTCGGGCACGCCGCTCGCCATCGCATCATCCAGTTTGGCCTCGATCGCGCGATCGACCAGCGCCTTCAGGTCCGCACCGCTGAAGCGATCGGTCTTCTTCGCGATGGCGAGCGTGTCGATGGCGTCCTGCGGCTTGCCGGCCAGCAGCAGGCGCAGGATGTCGGCGCGCGCCGGTTCGTCCGGCGGCGGCACGAAGATCACGCGATCGAAGCGGCCGGGGCGGCGGAACGCGCTGTCCATGTGCCACGGCGCGTTGGTCGCGGCCAGCACCAGCAGCCCGTCGTTGTCGTTGCCGATGCCGTCGAGCTCGGCGAGGAACTGGTTGATGGTCTGCTTGCCGGCGCTGTGCTTCATGTCGTTGCGGCTAGCACCGAGCGCGTCGACCTCGTCGAAGAACAGCACGCACGGCTTGTGCTTGCGCGCCGTCGCGAACACCGCGTGCAGGTTGCGTTCGCTCTTGCCGATCCACATGTCGAGCACGTCGTGGATGCCGATGCTGAGGAACTTCGCGTCGACCTCGCCGGCCGTCGCCTTGGCGAGGAACGTCTTGCCGCAGCCGGGCGGGCCGTACATCAGGATGCCGCCGCCCGTCTTCTTGCCGTACGCCTTGTAGAGATCGGGCCGCTGCATCGGCAGCACGATCTTCTTGCGGATCTCGTCCTTCAGCTGTGCGAGCCCGCCGACGTGCACGAACTTCACGTCGCTGCGCACCGGCAGCAGGTTCAGGTCGTCGCCGGGGCCGTCGCCGTCGAGCGCGCGTTCGCGGCCATCGACGACGGCGTCGTCGGGATCGCCGGCGCGCTGCAGATCGACGCCGAGCCGTTCGCTGAGCTCAGCGTCGCGCAGCGAAGCGTCGGCGGCCAGTGCGGTGCGGTAGTGGCGCGCGGCCGCTTCCGCATTGCCTTCGCTCAGCAGGTGGCGCGCCAGCTCGACGCGTGCGCGGTGGCTGCCGCGATCGACCAGTTGTTCGAGCACGACGGCGCATGCCGAACCCTTGCCCTGCGCGCGGTAGGTGCGCGCGAGCTGCAGTGCTATGGCTTCGTCCTTCGGCGCCCGCTTCAAGCAGAGCAGCAGTTCCGCTTCGGCCTCCGGGTAGTGGCCGTAGGCGAACAGCGTGTCGGCGAGCAGGCGCCGCAGCGGCAGGTTGTCCGGGCTCGCGGTCAGCGCCTCGCGCAGCGAACGGATCGTGGCGTCGGTGTCCATCGTCGGTGCATTGGGCCCGAGCTGGTCGTGCCTGGCAAGTCGCGCTCGCAGCGAACCTTCGCCGGCCTGCGAGCTAGCATGCAAGTGGCGCCGGTGCCGAGGTCGATGCAAGGCCACGATGACGAGGATCCTCGCTGGTTTCGCTGCGGCGATGCTGTTCCCGCTGCTGGCCGCCCAGGTGCCGTTGGGAGCGGTGCCCCCGGCACCCAGCTGGCAGACGTGGCTGCAGGGCGATCCGGTGGAACTGGTCGACGGCAAGCGCCCGGCTTGCACGCTGTTCGCGTTCTACACACCACCGCGCGCCCCCGGCCTGTTCGTTGCCGAAGGCGACTACCTGGCCGAACTGCAGCAGCGCTTCGCCGCGCGCGGCCTCGCCGTGGTCGCCGTCGTCGGCGAGCAGCAGCCCGCACCACTCGAACGATGGCCGCAGTGCCGCGTCGTCGTCGACGCGGAGTTGGCCACCACGGTGGCATGGTTCGCTGACCTCGAGGGCACCGCGCGCGCGATGTTGATCGACCGCAGCGGCAAGGTCGTCTTCCAGGGTGCAGCGGAGAGCGGCCTCGTCGATGCGATCGAGCGGGTGTTGGGCGGCAAGGACCTGGACGGCTTCGGCGCCGCGGCGATGCAGCGGGCGGAGATGCTGGTGAACTACCAGGACACCAGCGTCGACCAGATCGCCGGCATCGAGCGGGCGTTGGTGCAGGTTCCCCACGATGGCGTGTTGCTCGGGTTCCTCTACCTGCTGCGGGCGGTGAAGGCCGAGGATGCGGTGGCGGCGAAGTTGGTGCTGCAGCGCGGCATCGCCGCGCTGGCGGGGGAGGCGCGGCCGCTGGCCGCGTTCGCCGATCTGGTGTTGCGCGGCGATCCGGGGCGGGCGGAAGCCCTGGCCGAACTGCGCGCGCCGCTGCAGGCCGCGGCCAAGCGGGCCAGCCATGATCCGGCCGTGCAGTTGGCGCTGCTGCGGTTGCTGGTGCAGGCTGGCGATGGCCGGGAGGCCGGTCGCCAGGCAATGCGCATGCGCAAGGTCGCGATGGGGACCGTCGACGATTGCCTCGACTTCGCCAGCATCCTGACGCTCGACCGCGAGCCGTTGGTGCATCGGGATCTCGCCACGTTGGCGGTGCAGACGGCCGAGGCGTTGGGTGGTTCGGGCCGCTTCGTCACCGCGGCGCGCTACGCGGTGGCCCGCCGCTGCGCCAACGACGCTGCCGGTGCCAAACGCCTGCTCGACGAGTACGTCGATGTCGACAGCGGCGGCTCTACCCAGGCCAAGGCCGATGGCTCGACGCTGAACAACGACTGCTGGTACTTGATGACCGAAGTGTCGACGATGGGCCGCTTCAGCGTGTTCGCGGCCGGGTTGGCCGAGCGCATGCTCGAGGATCGCGACGCCTTGGATGCCGCCGCGTTCGATACCGTGGCCCTGGCCCTGTTCTTGAGCGGGCGCACGGCGGAGGCGGTGGAGTTGGAGGAGACGGCCATCCAGAGGGGGGGTAACGGCAATCCGGAGTACGCGAAGCGACTGGCCCGCTACCGTGCCGCGGCGGCTTCGCCGGTGCGCTGATCGGCGGCAATGGGGCCGGCCGGGAAGATGGACCTTGCCAGGCGGCGGCCGCTTGCTATCTTCCTCGCCCCCTTTCCCTTCCGAGCCGCCATGTCCAGAGTCTGCGCAGTCACCGGTCGTCGCACCCGCATTGGTAACCAAGTCAAGCGCCGTGGCTTGGCCAAGAAGGACGGCGGTGTCGGCCGTCGCGTCACGGGACGCAGCAAGCGCACCTTCAAGCCGAACCTGCAGCCGGTGCGGATCCTGACCCCCGAGGGTTCGGTGGTCACGCTGAAGCTGTCCACGAAGGTCATCAAGCGCGGCGTCATCACGCTGAAGAAGAACGGCAAGCTCGTGTCGTTCCCGCTGATCAAGGCTGTGCGCGGCCGCAATCGCGCCTTCACGAAGGCCCAGCGCGGCTGAGTTCGCCCGCTGCGGCTGAGCTCGTAGGGCGGTCGAGTCCGCCCGGTGCCGATCGACCGGGGCAGTGAAATGAGTCCGACTCCGCCTCCGTCTCCTGATTTCGCCCAGCCTGACGAGACCCTCCAGGCGGTCAGCGCCGTGTCGCTGCGTCTGATGGCGGGGGCGGTGCAGAAGCGCACGCTGGACCAGCTGCGGCAGACGGTGCAGGCGAGCCCGTCCGAGTATCCGTGGCAGGTCGTGACGCAGGCCGTGCTGGCCGAGACCGTCGATCCGCAGCGTCTGGTCCAGCAGGGGCTCGTTGCGCAACGCGACTGGATCCTGCGCGGTGGGCGGGAGACTCCCGGGCCTTCGCTAGGAAGGCGGGGCAAGGGGTTTCTCGCGCGCATCTGCGCCGAGTTGATCTTCTTCGTCGTGATGAGTGTCGTCGTGGTCGGCGCGCTGATGCTGTGCAAGCACAAGTGGCCCGAGGTCGACATCTACCGCCTGCTGGCCTGGCTGCAGGGTCTCTTCGCGTCCAATCGCTGAGAGCGCTTCCCTCGCGGTGCCGCGGGAGAGAGCTTTCCACATTTGCGCCGCCACCTTGTGAACAACGGTTGTCCGGCCGGGCGTGAAATCTGCACCGCATCGGTGCTTCAGGGCCACAGGAGGCCCTTGCCAAGGACCTGCAGCCCTACGGGGCCAACTCGCAGGGAATCCTGGCGGGTCGAAAAACCGGTGGATGGGGTGTTGAAATCCGGTGGAGTGTTGGCAGAATCACCGACCTGGCTCACGCCGAGCCCTGGCTAGCCTGGCCAAGGTGCGGTGCGAACTGGCGGTGGAGGTGCAAGCCTCCACGGCACGAAACGCTCTCTGACTGTTCGGTTTGAACGTCCGACCTGACTGACCATCGGGTCGGGAGGGCCAGCTTGCTGGCCCTTGATTCAGCAGACACCGACGGGTCTTGGCTGTGTGGTGGAGACCAGTATCCCCCTCCCTAACCGCCCTCTCCATTGCGCAGCCCTGACCCGCATTCACGGGCCTCAGTTCTGACCGGCTGAGGCCCGTATTTTTTTGCCTGCAAAGTTCGCCGAGCATGGCGGGCACCCGTGGCGCAGCCTAGGTTGCGCCGCTTGGCTCGCGCTCGGCGAGCGCGGCAAGGTTCGAAGGCAATCGCGATGACCAGTCCAGGTTTCCGCAGGGGGCGCCCGGGTGGGGCGCGGCAATCCAGTGGCGAGAGCTCCGAGGGGTTCCTCAGTTCTTCGCTGTTTTCCCAGGCGCAGATCCTGCACCTGATGAAGAACGAGTTCGCGCGAGCTCGACGACACGGCATTCCGGTCGGCTGCCTGCTACTGCAGGTGGACCGGTTGGCGCAGTTGGTCGACCTGCATGGTGGCGAGTTGCGGACCGTCGTGCGGACCTCGATCGCGCGGTTGGTGCGCGAGAAGACGCGTGGTTCCGACCTGCTGGGCACCACCAACGACGATCGCTACCTGCTGCTGCTGCCGCACACCAATCTCGACCAGTCGCGAATCGTCGCCGACCGCCTGCAGCAGTTGTTCGGTTCGCTGGACATCGCGGTCGATGGGCGAGCCCTGGCGATGACCATGAGCATCGGCCTGACGGCCTGCGCGGACCAGACGACGTTGTTCTTCGACAGCCTGCTGGCGCAGTCCGAGGCGGCGTTGGAGCACGCCACCCAGCGAGGCGGCAACCAGGTGGTCTCGTTCGGCGAGATGCAGTTGCGGTCCAATGTCGCCGAGGCACCCGAGTCGCCGCGCCGGCGCAGTAGCGATCGCACGAGCGAGGATCCGTCATGACCGATGGGCCGATGCGGGTCCTGCTCGTCGAGGACGAGCAGACGATCGCCGTGACGTTGCAGGACGACCTCGAGGGGGCTGGCTACGAGGTGAAGCACTTCGCGGATGGCAAGGCGGCGATCGCCGAGCTTGCCGTGCGCGCCTACGACGTGGTCATCACCGATGTGCGGTTGCCGGGCGCCGATGGCATGCAGGTGCTGCAAGCGGCCAAGCGCGCGCGCCCCGACACCGAAGTCCTGGTGATGACCGCCTACGCGACGGTGGAGCACGCGGTCGAGTCGATGCGGTTGGGCGCGGACGACTACATCCAGAAGCCGTTCCTCAATGAGCACGTGCTCGAACGGTTGTTGCGCATCGGCAAGTTCCGCGCGTTGCTCAGCGAGAACCAGCGGCTGCGCGAGCAGCTGCAGACCAACACGGGGCAGGGGCTGCCTGGCGTGATCGGCCAGAGCCGGGCGATGCAGAGCGTGGTCAAGACCGTGCGAACCGTGGCGCCGACCGATGCCTCGGTGTTGATCGAAGGCGAGAGCGGCACCGGCAAGGAGCGGGTCGCACGTGCGATCCACGCGCTCAGTGCCCGCAAGGACAAGCCGTTCGTCGCGCTGTCCTGCGGGGCGCTGCCCGACACGCTGCTCGAGACCGAGCTGTTCGGGCACGAGAAGGGGGCCTTCACCGACGCGCAGAAGCTGCGGCGCGGCCGGTTCGAGGTCGCCGATGGCGGCACGATCTTCCTCGACGACATCGACGACATGCCGCTCGCGGTGCAGGTCAAGTTGCTGCGCGTGCTGCAGGAACGCGAGTTCGAGCGCGTCGGTGGCGAGACCCTCGTGCACGTCGACATCCGCGTCGTCGCCGCCACCAAGGTTCCGCTGTTCGACCATGTGCGGGCCGGCAAGTTCCGCGAAGACCTCTACTACCGGCTCAACGTCGTGCCGGTGCGGCTGCCGCCGCTGCGGGAGCGCGAAGGCGATCTGCCGCTGCTGGTGCAGCACTTCATCGAGCGGCTCGGCGGTGGGCGTTCGTTCACGGTGAAGACCGACGTGCTGGAGGCGATGAGCGATTACTCGTGGCCCGGCAACGTGCGCGAACTGGAGAACCGTTTGGCGCAGGCGGTGGCGTTGTCCGGCGGGGCGACCATCTTGAAGAAGGAGCATCTGCTGCCGGTCGACAAGACGCGGCGGGCGGCGCTCGAGCCACCGACCGCGTTGCGCACGCTGCGCGAGGTGATGGTCGAGGCCGAGCGCGAACACCTGCGCGTGGTGCTGCGCGGCGTCGGTGGCCACCGGACCAAGGCGGCCTCCGTGCTCGGCATCTCCCGCAAGGTGCTGTGGGAGAAGTTGAAGGACTACGGCATCGAATGAGCGGCCTGCGTTATCGGTCGCACGCATGGCTTGGCGGCGCACTGGCGTTGTCGGCGGCGGCGCAATCGCCGGTGCCGGTGACAGCACCCCGTCGCTTCGAGTCGGTGCTGTGGTGCGGTGATGCGCAGCACGGTGCGGCATTGGCGCAGCGGCTTGGCTACACCGCCGTGCAGCTCGGCCGTGGTGCCGACCCCGCACCGGTGCTCGCCGCGGGCCTCGGCTTCTATCTCGACCAGCCGATCGGCAAGGGCTTGCTCGAACTGCGGGACGCCGACTGGCAGCCGATCGCCGCCGCCTACGAACGGGCGCGCGATCCAGCGGCCCTGCGGCGCCCTGGCTGCTTCCAGGTGCCCGGTGTGCTGGCTGCCGCCGCGGTCGCTGCCGCGGAGGAAACCCGGCGTCTGAACGGCGACGCGTTGCGGTTCGTGGCCCTCGCCGACGAAGCCTCGGCCACCCGGCACGACGCCCCGTTGGACACTTGCCGTTGCGAGCATTGCCTGCAGGCATTCCGGGCGTTCCTGCAGCGCCGGTTCCCGAGCATCGATGCCGCGAATGCGGCCTTGGGGACCCAGTTTCCGGCGTTCGAGCAGGTCGTGCCGGTGTCCACGGACCAGGTGCGTCGGCGCGAGCTCGGCGGCAACGACCTCCCGGCGGACCTGCGGGCCTTCGCGCTGTCGCGTGAGTTCGTCGACGTGCAGTTCGCCGAGTGCGTGAGCACGATCGCGATGGCCGTGCAGCGGGCCGCGCCCGGTGTACCGGTGGGGTTGACGGGCCTGCAGGTGCCCGGCGCGTTCGGCGGCAACGACTACGCGCGGCTGTTGCCGGCGCTGACGTTGGCAGAACCCTATGCCGTCGGTGGCGCCTGCGAACTCGCGCGCGGCCTCGCGGCTGCGGGCACGCACCACTACACGACGCTGTTGCCGCCATCCCCGCAGCAGCTCGGACCAGCACCGCTGGCCGCGATGGTGCGCGCCCAGGTGGCGGCGATGGCGTGTGCTGGCCTCTCGGGAGTCGTGGTGTGGAACGATGGGACCGTCGCCGACGCCGAAGGTGCGCTGACGCCATTCGGCGCCGCGGTGCAGCGGGCCCTGCGCGACCACGCCGCGGTGCTCGATGCCTGTGCCGGTGCCGCGCTCGAACGCACCCCCGTCTGGGTGGTCGAATCGCAGGCGTCGGTGCGTGCGTGGTGGATGCTCGATTCCGTCGGGGACGGCATGACCTGGACGCGGCGCCTGTCGTCGTACGAGGCCACGCACAGCACCAGCCAGTCGGCTCGCCGCGGCTGGTCGCTGCTGCTGCAGGATCTCGGCCTGCAGCCCCACTTCGTCGCGGTCGACAAGCTGCCCGAACTGTTGCTGCGGGAACGTCCGCGCTGCCTCGTGCTGCCGGCCACCGTTGCGCTGTCGGACCGCGTCGCCCAGGGCATCACCGCGTATGTGCGAACCGGCGGCGTCGTCGTCGCCGACCACAGCGTCGGCCTCTACGACGAGACCCTGTTGCGGCGCGGTGCGGGCGTGCTCGATGCGCTGTTCGGCATCCAGGCGCGCAGCCTCGCCTGGAACGACCTCGCGGTGCGCGAAGGGCGCTCCAGCGAGCGCGGCAAGGCCCTGCCGCTGGCCGAGCGGCGGCTGCGTGGCCAACTCGGCGAGCGTCGCGCCGACGGCGATGCGCAGGTCGAGCACTCGACCGGGGAAGGTCGCGCGATCTACCTGAATGCACCGGTGGTGGAGTACCCCGTCTGGCGCCTCGACGAGCGCGAGGTCGGCACGGCGCGCGAACTGCGGCGCCGGGTTCGCGCCGCGTTGCAGCGCGGTGGGGCGTTGCCGCCATGCGAAGTGCGCGGCGAGGGCCTGCCGACCTGCCTCGAGCGCGTGTCGCTGCGCTTGCGCGATGGACGGCAGGTGCTGGCCATCCGCATCAACGCGCTCGATTCGCCGTTGCTGTTGCAGCGGTTGGCGGAGAAGGGGCCACGGAACGTGCAGATCGAGCTGCCCGAGGTCCGCACGCTGCGGCACCTCGGTGGTGCTTCGATCGGCACCGGTACGAAGTTCGATCTGCAGCTCGACCCGTTCGGTGCGCTGTGGCTCGAGGTCGTGCCGTGACGGTGGTGCTGGGCACGCCGATCCTGGCGTTGGAACGGTCGGTAGCGAAGGCGTTGCTGATCTCGGACCTGCACGTGCCCGAAGGCGG
>CAMAUH010000059.1 GCA_945861365.1 Candidatus Kuenenia stuttgartensis | reverse complement strand
GCTGGTGCTGCAGCTCGGCGCCTTCGTGTGGGCCTTCAAGGGCATCGATACGGCGATGCCGGCGACGCCCGAAGCGCAAGCCACCGCAGCCGAGGCGCTGCGCGCGGCGCTCGTGCAACTCGCGATCTGCACCAGCGTGCTGGCCGCGTTCGCGTTCACGATCTGGCCGCGGCTGTGCTGGACGCTACTGCTCTACGGCCTCGGCGCCCGCCTGACCGTCGTCGCGCTGACGTGGTGGGCGAAGTCGGCAGGCTGGAACACGCACTACACCAAGTTCGGCCCGCAGGGCTTCGAGCGCGACCTGTCGGCCACCCTCACCGGCGCCAGCCTGGCGCAGCTGGGCATGTGGGTGCCGCTGACTGTGGTGTTCGGCTGCTTCGTCGGCACGTTGTTCGCGCGCCGCCGCGCTGCATGACGCACTCTCAGTGCGCGAGCTCGCAGGCCTCGTAGACCGGGCCTTCCATGCAGGTGCGCGAGTACGGCCAGCCCTTGAAGCGCGGCCCCTGCACCTTGACCGTGCAGCCGTTGCAGACGCCGTAGCCGCAGGCCATGTAGGTCTCGAGGCTCAGGAAGCAGCGCAGGCCACGCTGCGCACACAGATCGGCGACCGCGTGCATCATCGGATCGGGCCCGCAGCAGAACACCGTCGCGCCGGCCTTCACCTCACCGCGCGCGAGCAGATCGTCGAGCAGTGCGGTGACGCGGCCCGCGAAGCCGAACGAACCGTCGTCGGTCGACGCGTGCACGCGCGCGATTCCCGCGAAGTCGTCGATGCCCGACAACATCTCGCGCGTGCGGCCGCCGAACAGCAGCTGCAGCTCGCGCCCTTGGGCCTTCGCCTGCCGCGCCAGCAGCAGGAACGGCGCGAGGCCGACGCCGCCCGCCACGCACACCGGATCGGCGACATCCTGAGGGAACGGCTGCCCGAGCGGACCGGTCAGCACGATGCGTTCGCCCGGCCGCGTGTCGCACAGCGCGCGCGTGCCCTCGCCGACCGGCTTGATCAGGAAGCTGCCCCACGAACCGTCGGCGGCGCGGTCGTACAGCGAGAACGGCCGCGGCAGCAGCACCGGCCAGCGCAGCTCCGTGCGCAGCATGTAGAACTGGCCGGGCAAGGTCGCGGGGATCGGCCCATCGACTTCGAGTGCGAACGAACCGCCGCCGAGATCACGGCAGCGACGCAGGGTGTGGACGCGGGACTCCATCGGGGGCGCGGAGCATAGCGAGCCGGGCCCGGGCGCCGCAGTCAGGCTTCGACGGGCAGGCGCGCCGGCTGCGCCATGGCCGCCGCGGCGGCCCGTTCGCCCTTGGCCGCCCGCAGCGTGACGATCGGCACCTCGGGGGCGGCGTCGATGCGCAGCGGCAGTACGGTGACCCCGACGCCGCGGCTGACGTAGAGCCGGCAGTCGTTCTCGACGAACCAGCCGCGCTCGTAGCCGAAGCGGCTGTGGTGGATCGGCGCCTTGCCGGCGATGCGAATCTGGCCGCCGTGCGTGTGGCCCGACAGCGTCAGGTCGATGTCGACCGCCGCCGCCTCGAAGAAGAAGTCCGGATGATGGCTCAGCAGCACCGCCGGCTCGTGCTGCCGGCGCCCCGCCAGGGCGGCGCGCAGGTCGGGCGTGCCCTCGGTCAGGTCGTCGACGCCGCACAGCCACAGCGAGCTGCCGCCATGCTCGATGCGGCAGCCGCGGTTCATCAGCACCTCGACGCCGTTCTCCTGCAGGAACGCGCGCCACAGATCGATGTCCGGGCCGAAGAAGTGGTCGTGGTTGCCGGGCACGGCGAAGGTGCCGTAGCGCGGCCGCAGCCGCGGCAGCGCCCGCTTGAACAGCAGGATCTCGCGATCGCGCGTATTGATCAGGTCGCCGCCGAACAGCACCAGATCCGGCGCCTGCGCCTGGATGCGGTCGAACAGGGCGCACAGGTCGGCTTCGTTGCAGAAGCTGCCCGCGTGCACGTCGGTGACGAACGCGATGCGCAGGCCATCGGGCCCGCGCACCCCGGCGCGCAACGGCAGCTCCAGCTGCGTCAGCTGCAGCTGCTCGCGCACCCGACGATGCAGCCAGTGCATCACCGGCAGGCGATCGAGACCGCGGTTCAGCGTGGCGACCGCCATCGCGAACGCGCGCCGCAGCGGCGTGCGCTTGCCGGACAACGGTCCGCGCGGCGGCGGCGTCTTGCGGCCGGGCTCGGGCGTGCCATCGCGCATGCTAGGTCGGCTCGGGCTGCAGCTTGTTGAACAGCGTGCGCACGCCGATGCCGAGCATCTCGGCGGTGCGTGTGCGGTTGCCCTGGTTGCGCTGCAAGGTCGCGCGCACGAGCTCGCGCTCGACGTCGGCGAGCGGACGCCCGACCAACGACGCGATCGGGTCGACGGCCGGGATCACGTAGGTCGGCTCCGCCGCCGGCGCGGCGGTTTCCACGGCACCACCGACCGGCTGCAGCCAGCGTTGCACGAGGCTGCCGGTGACGACGTCGCCTTCGCACAGGATGCCGACGCGCTGCACGAGGTTCTGCAGTTCGCGCACGTTGCCGGGCCAGCGCCACGCGCGCAGCGCCGACTCGGCCTCGGCGTCGAAGCGCAGGCCAGGGCGCAGGAAGTGGCGCGCCAGCGGCACGATCTCCTCGGCGCGTTCGCGCAGCGGCGGCAGGGTCACGGGCACCACGTCGAGGCGCCACAACAGGTCGGCGCGGAAGCGGCCGGCCTTGACCTCGGCAGCGAGGTCGCGATTGGTCGCCGCGACGATGCGGACGTCGACGCGCAGCGTGCGGCTGCCGCCGACGCGTTCGAACTCGCCTTCCTGCAGCACGCGCAGCAGCTTCGCCTGCATCGCCGCCGACATCTCGCCGACCTCGTCGAGGAACAGCGTGCCGCCGTCGGCCAGTTCGAAGCGGCCGGCGCGCCGGCGTCCCGCACCGGTGAACGAACCGACCTCGTGGCCGAACAGTTCGCTCTCGAGCAGCGCCTCGGGGATCGCCGCGCAGTTGAGCTTGATGAACGGTCGCTGCGCCCGATCGCTGTGCTTGTGCACGAGCGCACCGATGCACTCCTTGCCGGTGCCGCTCTCGCCGCGCACCAGCACCGTGGCCTTGCTCTTGGCGACGCGCGTCACCAGGTCGACGACGCCCTGCATCGCCGCGGACGCGACGACCATGTCGCCGCCGACCACCTGGTCGCGCAGGAACGTGTTCTCGCGCAGCAGGCGCCGCTTCTCGCGCATGCGCGACAGCAGCAGCTCCAGCTCCTCGAGTACGACCGGCTTCTCCAGCACGTCGTCGGCGCCCTGCCGCATCGCCTGCACGGCCGCGTGCATGGTGCCGTGCGCGGTGACCAGCACGACGGGCCGCTCGGGCTCCGCCTGCTTGCTGGCCGCGAGCACCGCGAAGCCATCCGCGTGCGGCATCTTCCAATCGGTGACGACGAGGTCGAACGCGCGCTCGCCGAGCGCCGCGATCGCCTGGGCGCCATCGCCGACGGCGTGCACCTCGCAACCGAACGACTGCAGGGCCTCCTGCAGGAATTCGCGGGACAACGGCTCGTCATCGGCGAGCAACACCACTTCGCGTGCGGTCAAGCCACGGCCTCCGCGGCACGGACGGTCTCGGTCGGGAAGGCGAGCGGCAGGCGCACGCGGAAGCGCGCGCCGGTCTCACCGGGATTCAACAGCTGCAGGTCGCCGCCGAGGCACGCGAGCACGCGCATGCACAGCGGCAGGCCGAGGCCGGTGCCCCGTTCTTTGGTCGACACGAACGGTTCGAACGCGCGGTCGGCGAGTTCGGCCGGCACACCGGGGCCATCGTCCTGCACCAGCAGTTCGAGCCGACCGGCGTTGGCGGTCGCGCTGACCTCGAGGCGGGCGGCGGGTGCCGCTTCGACCGCGTTGCGGAACAGGTTGACCAGCACGCGCGTCAGCGCATCGGCATCGTGGCGCAGCTCGCGGCCCGCGAGCACGCGAACGCGCACCGCCGGCACGCCAGCACCTTGCGCCGCTTCGGCGACGATCTCGCCGACCGTCGCGCCACGCACGCGGTCGCGCTGCGGCCGCGCGAAGCCGAGCATCGCCTTGACGATGTCGTCGACCTGCTGCACGCCCTGCACGACCTTGTCGGCGAAGCGCCGCATCGCCGCCGGCTCCTGCGAACGCGACAGCAGCGCGGCGAAACCCATGACGCCGTTGAGGGGATTCTTGATCTCGTGCGCGATGCCGAGCGCCAGCTCCGAGAGACCGGCGAGGCGATCGAGGCGATGCACCTGCTGTTCGAGCCGCTGCACCTGCGAACGATCTTCGAGCAGCACCAGCGCCCCTTCCGGCAGCGCCACGCGACGCACGCGCACGAGGCTGCCGCCGAACGCGACCTCACCCTCGGCCTGGTGCACGAGTTCCTGCGCCGCCGCCGCCGCGAGCGCGCACAGGCGCTCCGCTTCGGGATTGCGGCTCTGCACGCCGCCGTCGGCGCGCAGCACGACGAGGCCGATCGGCAGCGCCGCGAACACGGCTTCGCGTTCGGCCAGCGACTGCTGCAGCGCCCGGTTGGCCTGCTGCAGCTCGAGGTCGACCGCCGCCGCGCGCGCCTTCAGCTCGGCGTAGCCGCGCTCCAGCTCGCGCGCCGCGGCGACGAACTGCGCGAAGCCCGCGTGCAGACGCTCCTGTTCGAGATTCACCGTTCCCCCGGCCAGGTCAGCGCCTTGATGGTCGGCATCGCGTCGTAGGCGGCGTGCTGGTTGGTCCAGCTGAAGTTGGTCATCGCCGTCTGCGCGGCGCGACCCCAGTCGCCGAGCAGGTCGACATCGCTGCGCGGACCGGTCCGCACCACGTCGCGCGCGGTGATCGCCAGGAACGGCTCACGGACCTCCTGTTCGCGCC
Source organism: Candidatus Kuenenia stuttgartensis (assembly GCA_945861365.1). GTDB lineage: Bacteria > Planctomycetota > UBA1135 > UBA1135 > UBA2386 > UBA2386. Next base: position 8,021 of record CAMAUH010000059.1, on the reverse strand, counting down.
GCGCGTAGTCCCGCGACGAACCGCTCGGCGACAGCTGCTCGTGCCGCTCCGAATAGCGGAACAGCAGTTCGCGGCTGCGGCCGAGATAGAAGAGCGCCGCGAACGGCGGCTCCTTGACGGCCAGCAACGGTTCGAGCTCGGCGATGGCGCGCACCAGCTTGTCGCGGCCGCGATCGTCGAGTTCCTTGGCGGTGGCCGCGTGGCCCTGCGCCCGCGCCGTCGCGGCGACGCGCATCAGGTCCTGGCCGGAACGGAACAGCGCCGTCGCCACCCGCTGGTGGTCGTTGGAGCCGTGGATCTGCGTGACGATCGGGTCGAGCGGCGCTGGCAGCACCGGCTCCGGGGCTCCGTGCTCGGTCGGCTTGCGATCCGCACCCGCATCGATGGCCTGCGACTGCTGGACCAGGACGTTGCCGCCCGGCTGGGTGGTGCGCGGCACCGCGACGCCGGCCTGCGGCACCACGCCGAGGGGGTGGTCAGCGGCCTCCGCGCGCATGCGCTCCTCGGCGGCCGCCTTCAGCTGGTCGACCGCCGCGCGCAGCTTCTCGTACTCGGCGTTGAGCACCATCGCAGCGGACTCCTCGTCCTCCTTCTGCTTCAGCATGCGCTCCATCGTCTCGGTGTTGACCGGCGCGGCGCGGAACGTGCGGTCGTCGCGCTCCTCGCCGGGCAGGCCGAGGTCGTGCCGCTGGCGGATATCGAGCAATCGCTGCTCTTCGGCGCGGCGCTGCCGCAACTCGCCCTGCAGCTGGCCGAGTTCGGACTGTTGGCGCTCCTGCGCCGACGCGAACGCACCGGTGAGCAATGCGACGCCGAACACGAGCAGGTACTTCATCGCAGGATCCCCCGGTAGGCGTCGGCGGCATGCTCGAGCTTGCCCAGTTCGGTGTAGGCCTCGCCGATCAGCGTCGACGTGCGGCTGCGCAGTTCCGGGTCCTGGATCTTCTGGGCCAGCAGGATCGCCTGCGCCGGGAAGTCGTCGAAGTGCTTGCTGGCCGCCGCCTGATCGAACCAGGCCTGCACGGTCTTGAAGCGGGCGCGGTCGCCGATCGCGTTCTCGCGCTCGATCAGCGGACGCGCCACCGCGATGGCGCGCTGCCACTGCCGGTCGGCGAGCATCTCGTCGATCAGGAACAGCGCCAGCTCGGGCTCCTCGCCGCGCAGCACCATCTGCTCGAGTTCGAGGAACGCGCTCTCCTTCTCGCCGAGCGCCAGCGCGCTGCGGGCGGTGACGCGCAGCGTGCGTTCCCGCCACTCGGGCGTCATCGCCGCGAGGTGCCGCGTGCGGGCCTCGACGGCCGCCGCGCGCGCCTGCAGGAAGCGCTTCTGCACGAGGTAGGACTCGGCGAGCAGCACCCACGCCACGCCGCGCCGCGGATCGGCATCGGCATGCAGCTGGAACCACTCGAGCGAACGCATCGCCAGTTCGGGCTTGTCGATGCCGAGCGCGCCGTAGCCGAGCAGGAAGTGGTAGTCGCGGAACTGCGACTCCGTCATGTCCCCGAACCACGGCGACTCGCGCAGCGTGAGCATCGTCTCGTTGACGCGGTCGGGCTTCTCCATCAGGAACTGGGCCTCGCCGGCGAGCAGCCACACGTCCAGCATCTCGGGCGAGTCGAGCAGCTTGATGACGCGTGCGCGCAGTTCGTCCTGGCAGCGCTCGGCGGCGCGAGCGATCAGGTCGCGGCTCGGCTCGAGCATCGCCTGGCCCAGCATCGCGCGACCCAACAGGATCGTCGCGGGCGTGGTCAACGGCGAGGTCGGCATGCGCTCGATCAGGCGGCGCGCCCATTCCTCGGCCTTGGCGTAGTCGGCCTTCCTGGTGGCCCGCTCCACCGAACCGAGGGCGAGATCGAGGTGGCACTCGCCGATCTTCAGGATCGCGGCGCCGACCTGGTCGTGCGGCCGCTTCTCGTAGACATCGGTGAAGAACGCGATCGCGGCGTCGAGGTCGCCGTTCTCGACCAGCAGCTGGCCGAGGTGCATTCGCACCACCACGCCTTCCTGCTGCACGACCGGCTCGTGCTGCAGCTCGTCGCGCAGGAACGAGCGATACCACTGCCCGGCCAACGTGCGCAGCCGCTGCCGACCGGAGTCGGTGACGGGCGACGGGGGCCGCACGATGTGCAGCATCGAACGGTTGCCGCTGTCCGGCGCGGCTTCGTCGAACACGACGTCGGCGCCGCCGGCGACCGCGATCAGCTGGGCGACCAGACGCGGATCCTGGCCGGTCAGGTCGAGGTCGACGGTCGCGAAGCGCAGGTCGTTCTCGAGCGGCGAGCTCTCGACGCCGAGGTTCCAGCCGTTGGCCTTGGCCAGCGCCTGCAGCGCCTCCAGGCATGGCACCGCGCGCCCATCGGCGTCGACGACGAAGCGTACGCGCTGGCCGTCGGCAGCCGGTGCGCCGCGGAGCTTGAACATGTCGTCGCGACCCTGCGGCGCTTGCAGCACCGCGGCACAGAGCAGGCACAGGAGCGCGTTCACTTGACCCGCTCCTTCGCGCGCAGCGCCTCTTCGCGCAGCTTCTCGTCGGCGGCCTTCAGGTCGAGCACGCGCTGCGCCGCGGCGGCCGCTTCGGCCTCCTTGCGGTAGCTGTCGCCGAGCTGCAGGTAGGCCTCGGCGACGTGCTTGTAGAGATGCATCGGGATCTGCCGCTGTTGCAGCAGGAAGCGCGCCCAGGTGCGGCGCAGCTTGTCCTGGTCCCCGGACTCGAGCGCGGCCTTGGCCTCCTGCACGAGGTCCTCGGGCAGCGAGTGGCTGCCCTTCAAGGCATCGAACTGGCGCGCGAAGTCGGCCGAGCGCTTCCAGTCGCCGGTGCTGCTGCAGTAGTAGGCGAGCGTGTTGAGAACGTTCGCGCGGCGGCCCGGCGGCATGCGCGGGTTGTCGGCGAGGTAGCGCTCGAGGGTCGTGATCGCGGTGGCGAAATCCCCGCTGTCGGCGGCGGCGAGCGCGCGCGCCCACGGCTGGTCGAACGTCGGCACCGGCGCGTGCTGCGCCTCGTGCGGGGTGCTCTCGTGCGTCGGCGGGGTCGGCTTGGTCCCCTCACCCGGCGACGGCAGCATCGACACGACGATCATCGCCAGCACGTTGACGACGAGCAGCGCGCGCAACGCGATCTCGCGCTTGCGGCTGCGCTGGCTCGGCGGCGCCTGCGTGTTCTCGTGCAGGTGCACGCGGGCGGCGGCGATCGCGCGTTCGCCCTCGGCGAGCGCGTGCTCCGCGGCGCGCAGCGCCTGGGCTTCGAGGTCGGGCTTGTCCGTCTTGGCGGTCGGCTTGACCGCCTTGTCACCGGCCGCCATCAAGTCGGTCAACCCCGCGCCGGGTGCGGGCGCGGCGGCGGGAGGAGTGGTGTTCGGCGTCTGCGTCGCGGCAGGACTTGCCGACTTGCTCTTGTCGTCGCTCATGGATGGCTCCAGAGGTCGGCGTGTTCCGGCTGCAGGCGCGGACCGACCGGTCCGCTCATCGGCATGTCATGGGCAGTTCCATGAATCGACAGTCGCTCAGGAACGTTGAGGAAGTGCACGATCGACCCCGCGACAGCCGCCGCGGCGCGCCGCGCCAGCAGGTTCGCGAACTCGTCAGCAGTGATGCCGGTGTCGTGGAAATCGACGGCGAACTCGCTCCGGGCCGGCCAGACGGCGCCGGGAACGACCACCGGCAAGTGCACGCCAGGGCGCCCATCGCGGCACAGCCGCAGTTCGACGCGCAGGGCCTCGGCGGTCCGGGTGCAGCGCAGATCGCCGCCGCGCACAGTCAGTCCGCGGGCCACGGCCAGCGGCAGCACGGCGCGCACGGTGACGAAGGTGCCGTCGTCGAGCGCTTCAGCCGCGATGCCCTGTGGCAACTGGGCCAGGAAGTCGTCGATGACGGCCTGCGGGTCGCGCGGCAACGGTGCCGCGGCGACCGGCGCCGGTGCGGTGACCGGCGTCGCCACCGCCGCGATGGCGGCGAGCAGCTGCGTCGGCATGCACGGCTTGGTCAGCACCGCGCGGATGGCGGGCGCCCCGGTGACCTCCTCGGGATGGCCGCTGACCGCCAGCACCGGCGCCGTGCATTCGGCGACGAACGACGCGGCCAGGCCATCGGGAAGACGCCAGTCGGTGACGACGACGTCGAAGGTGTCCGTCGCGAGGCAGGTGCGGGCAGCGGCGCAGTCGGCGGCCGTGCGCACGTCGTGCCCCTTGCGACGCAGCAGTGCGGCCAGGCCCTCGCGGATGCCCGGCTCGTCGTCGACCAGCAGGCATTTCATGCCGTGGCGACCTGTTCGGCGGCCAGCGGCAACGCCAGCGTGAAGCGGGTGCCGCGGGCGAGCGGCTGGCAACGCACGGCGCCACGGTGGGCGGCGGCGGTGGTGGCGACGGCGTGCAGGCCGAGACCGGCGCTGCCGCGCGACGACCAGCCGGCCGCGAAGATGCGGTCCTTGTCGGCGGCGTCGACCCCACGGCCGTCGTCCTCGACGTGGATCTCGACGATGTCGCCGAGCACCTGGGCGGCGAGGCGGATGGTGCGGGCGCCGGCGTGCCGCGAGTTCTCGCACAGGTTGTCGAGCGCGCGTTCGAGCAGGGCGCGGTTGCCGTCGAGCTCCGCGTGTTCGGGGCAGGCGACCAGTTCGGCACCGTGCCGGGCAGCGACGGCGGCCAGCAGTTCGTCGAGTTGCAGGCGTTGCTGCGGCAGGGCCTTGGCACGGGCCAGTGCCAGCCAGCCGTCGACGAGGCCGGTCATGCGGTCGAGATCGCGCAGCACACCGTCGAGCACGGCGCCGCGCGGGTCGTCCGCGTCGATCATCTCCCGCAGCAGCATCGCTCCGGTCATCGCCGAGGCGAGCGGGTTGCGCAGCTCGTGCCCCAGCAGGCCGGGCAGCCGATCGTGCGCGAGCTGGCTCACACGACCACCTTGGCGCGCGGCCGCTGGCCCAGCTCGTAGAGCCGGATCTTGTTGTAGAGCGTCGTGCGGTTGATGCCGAGGATCGCCGCGGCGCGGCTGATGTTCCACTGCGTGTCGTCGAGCACCTTGGCGACCAGCTGCGACTCGAGCGCGCGGATCGAACGGTCGTTGCCGTCGAGCACCAGCGAGGTGCGATCGATCTCGTCGCTGCCGTCGAGCGCGCCGCCGGTGAACTTCGGCAGGTGGATCTCGTCGATCATGCCGCTCGGGCAGACGATGCACGCGTGCTCGATGGCGTTGCGCAGTTCGCGCACGTTGCCCGGCCACGTGTACTCGCACAGCGTCTCCATCGATTCCTCGGTGAAGCCCGACAGCGCCTTGCCCATCTGGCGACCGATCTGGTCGAGGAAGAAGTGCGACAGCAGCGGGATGTCGGCGGCGCGCTCGCGCAGCGGCGGCACGTGCACCGTCATCACGTTGAGGCGGTAGAAGAGGTCTTCGCGGAAGCCGCCGGTCTGCACCATCGCCCGCAGGTCGCGGTTGGTGCTGGCGACGATGCGCACGTCGGCCGGCACGTCCTGCACGCCACCGACGCGGCGGAAGGTGCGTTCCTGCAGCACGCGCAGCAGCTTGGCCTGCAGCGTCGGCTCCATCTCGCCGATCTCGTCGAGGAACAGCGTGCCGCCCGCGGCGACCGCGAACAGGCCGTCCTTGCCCTCGCGCGAGGCTCCGGTGAAGGCGCCCGGCTCGTAGCCGAACAGCTCCGCTTCCAGCAGCGCCTCGGTCAGCGCCGCGCAGTTGATCGCGACGAATGGGCCGTGGCGCCGGGCGCTGCGCTCATGGATGCAGCGCGCGACCAGTTCCTTGCCGGTGCCGCTCTGGCCGGTGACGAGCACCGTGGTGTCTGGCGCGTGGGCGACCTGGTCGATGCGCGTCTGCACGTCGCGGATCGCCGGCGACAGGCCGACCAGCTCGGTGGCGGTCAGTTCGCGCACGCGATCCTGCAGCCACGTCAGTTCGTTCTTCAGCTGCCGGGTCTCCAGCACGCGCCGGACCACCGCCATGATGCGATCGATCGAGAACGGCTTCTCGATGACGTCGGCGGCGCCCTTGCGCATCGCCTCGACGGTGTTGGCGACCGTGCCATGGCCGGTCAGGATCAGGATGTCCGCCGGCGGAGTGCCGCGGCGGAAGCGGGCCAGCATCGACAGGCCGTCGGCGCCGGGCAGCTGCAGGTCGAGGAACACGATGTCGAACAGGCGCGCCTCGACGCGCCGCACGCCCTCCTCGGCGGTGCCGGCGGTCTCGACGTGCAGCCCTTCCTTCTGCAGCAACGCGCGCAAGCCCTCACGCATGCCGTCTTCGTCGTCGACGATCAGGACTCGGGGGAGACCGGGGAAGCTGAGATTCTTCATGTGCCGACCTGGCTGTCTGGTTTCGCGGCAACGCGATCCGGGGGAGCCCACGAGCGGTGGATCACCTTGCCATGGGGCTTTTCGGCACGTCAGGGCGTCTAACTTTTGGGCGGTTCACGAAAATCGTGGTGATTCCAACCGGTCCCGACACGAGTCCCTCAAGGATCGCACGCTCGATCCGGAACATGTCCCAGTCAGCCTTGCTCACGCAGGCACAGGAACAACAGGGGAATCATGGGTCTTCGAGTCAACACCAACGTCGCCTCCATCAACGCGCAGCGGAACCTCTCGACGGTCACCGACCGGCTGAGCACCAACTACCGCCGCCTGTCCACCGGCCTCCGCATCTCGACCGCCGCGGACGATGCTGCCGGCCTCGCCATCAGCGAGCGCCTGCGTTCGCAGGTGCGCTCGCTGGAGCAGAGCAAGCGCAACGCCAATGACGGCATCTCCTTCGTGCAGACGGCGGAAGGCGCATTGAACGAAGTCAGCTCGATCCTGGTCCGCCTGCGTGAACTGTCGATCCAGTCGAGCAACGGCTCGGTCAGCGCCAAGGACAAGGACACGCTGAACGAGGAGTTCCGGAGCCTGGTCAACGAGGTCGACCGCATCGGCCGCTCGACCGAGTTCAACGGCATCAAGCTGCTGGACGGCTCGGCCAGTGTGGTCAGCTTCCAGGTCGGCTTCGGCACCACGAGCGGCATCGACACGCTGGCGGTCAGCCTGTCGGCGGCACTCAGCACCTCGCTGGCGCTGAACTCGCTCGACATCGGCTCGGCCGGCGCGACCACCACGGCGCTCACCAACATCGACGCCGCGATCAACACGGTCAGCTCACTGCGTGGCTCACTGGGCGCCGCCCAGAACCGCCTCGGCAGCACGATCAACAACCTTGCGGTCGCGGTCGAGAACCTCAGCGCCGCCGAGTCGCGCATCCGCGACGTCGACGTCGCCTACGAAACCGCACAGCTGACGCGCAACAACATCCTGCAGTCCGCCAGCATCTCGGTGTTGTCGCAGGCCAACAGCCAGCCGCAGTCGGCCCTGCAGCTGCTCCGAGGCTGATCCCGACTCAGCAGTCGCGAGCGCACGACGAGGCGCCGTTCTCCCGCGGGGAGAACGGCGCCTCGCGCGCTTTCGGGGGGCCAGTTCCCACCCCACGCCGCGGTCAGCGCCGCCCCCCCACGCCGCCGCCCGGCACCTCGGCGGCCGCGCCGGCCGCCGCCGGCCCCCAGCAGGTTCCACCCCGGAGGCGTGCTGTCGCAGGGCTGTACGCAGCCCGCGAAGAACCTCGCGAGTGCCACCACCCAGGGCGCACCCCCGATGCCATCGGTGCCGCCCTGTCGCACTCGCCGACAGGCGAGAGAAAGTGTAGCAGTTTTCGCTCGCGCCCCATGCCCCTTCGCTCAAGGACGCCGCACGAACTCCGGAAGATCGCTGAACCGAATGCCCGGTCCCTCCGGGCTACACAGCACACGAACAGGGGAACATGGGCCTTCGAGTCAACACCAACGTCGCTTCCATCAACGCGCAGCGGAACCTGTCGACGGTCACCGACCGTCTGAGCACGAACTACCGCCGCCTGTCCACCGGTCTCCGCATCTCGACCGCTTCCGACGATGCCGCCGGCCTCGCCATCAGCGAGCGCCTGCGTTCGCAGGTCCGGTCCCTCGACCAGGCCAAGCGCAACGCCAACGACGGCATCTCGCTCGTGCAGACGGG